>NZ_QPFW01000221.1:0-42419 GCF_008122455.1 Enterobacter sp. C6 | reverse complement strand
GGCCATCGAGCCGTGGTTGAACGAGCCGAGCAGGCGGCGCTTGCCGTTCATCTTCAGATAGCGAGCGGCCCAGACGGTTGGCGTGCCCACGTCGCAGGTAAAGATGGCATCGTCGTCGGCGAAATGGCTGATCTGCTGCGCCAGATACTGCGGGTGAATGGCTTTGTCGCTCGGTTTGGCGAGGTCGTCCAGCCCCTTGCGGGCATCGCGATAGTCGCTCAACGCCTTATCAAGGAACTTGCGGTCGGTTTTCTCTTCCAGCAGCGGCAGCAGGGCGGCAAGGGTAGATTTGATGTCGCCCACCAGCGCCATATCGACCTTGCTGTGCGCGCCGATGCTGGCCGGGTTGATATCAATCTGAATGATTTTGGCATCCGCGGGGTAGAACGGACGATACGGGAACTGGGTGCCGAGCAGGATCAGCGTGTCGGCGTTCATCATGGTGTGGAAGCCGCTGGAAAAACCAATCAGACCGGTCATCCCCACATCGTAAGGGTTGTCGTACTCGACGTGCTCTTTGCCGCGCAGGGCGTGGACAATGGGCGATTTCAGCTTACCGGCAAATTCAAGCAGCTCCTTGTGCGCCCCCGCGCAGCCGCTGCCGCACATCAGGGCGATATTGCTGGAGTAACGCAGCAGCTGTGCCAGCTTTTTCAGCTCCTCCTCGGCTGGCGTCACCACCGGCTGCGGCGCGTGATACCAGTGGGTGCTGGCACCTTCCGGTGCGGCCTTGAGGGCTACATCGCCCGGGATAACAACCACCGAAACGCCGCGGTTCAGCACGGCCTTGCGCATGGCGATCGCCAGCACCTGCGGGATCTGCTCCGGGGATGAAACCAGCTCGCAATAGTGGCTGCATTCATGGAACAGCTCCTGCGGATGCGTCTCCTGAAAATAGCCGCTGCCGATTTCGGAAGAGGGGATATGAGCGGCAATCGCCAGCACCGGGACGTGGTTACGGTGACAGTCGAACAGCCCGTTGATCAGATGCAGGTTACCCGGCCCGCACGATCCGGCACACACGGCCAGTTCTCCCGTGAGCTGTGCTTCAGCGCCTGCGGCGAAGGCGGCAACCTCTTCATGGCGGGTGGGCATCCATTCGATGGTCTTCATCTTGTTGAGGCTGTCGCTAAGTCCGTTCAGGGAATCGCCGGTTACGCCCCAGATACGTTTCACGCCAGCCTGTTCGAGCGTTTTCGCAATATATGCAGCCACGGTTTGTTTCATGGTTGTCCGTCTCCTTTTTGTGATATCGCTTACAAGCTTAGAAGAAAGTCTCCGTATTGCCCGTCATCTCCCCCTAATTAAAAGGTGCTTTTCACGCGCAATTATTCGGCATAATCTGGCAATACCTCGGTGAAAACAGGAATCATTTCAAATGGTTAAATCATTGTTAATTGCTGTTAATGAAAAGCTATCGTGCGACGATCTTGGCAAACTCTTGTTACGACTTGCCGTCGGCGGACTGATGCTTTTTCACGGTCTGCACAAGCTGTTTGGCGGCGTGGGCTTTATCAGCGGCATGCTGGTGGAAAAAGGGCTGCCGGGATTTATCGCCTACGGCGTGTTGATTGGCGAAGTGGTGGCGCCGATCCTGATTATTGTCGGGCTCTTTACGCGCCCGGCCGCGCTGGTGCTGGCGTTTACGATGATCGTAGCGTGGCTGATGGTGGGAATGGGGGAAACGCTCGCCCTCGATAAGGTAGGCGCATGGGCGATTGAAAGCCTGGTGTACTTCTTTATCGGCTCGCTGGCTGTCGCGTTTTTAGGGGCAGGGCGCTTTGCGGTAGGGAAAGGTCCGGCGTGGCGGTGAGGATAACAAAAGCCCGGTGGCGCTGACGCTTACCGGGCCTACGATCTAACATTTAACGTTTATGCGAGGACGAGATTGCCCTGCGGATGGCACGAGCACGCCAGCACGTAACCCTCGGCAATTTCCGCGTCGGACAGCGTCATGGTGCTGGTGACGGTATACTCCCCCGAAACCACCTTCGTCTTACAGCAGCCGCACACGCCCGCACGGCAGGCAGCCACTACCGGCACCTTATTGCTTTCCAGCGCCTCCAGCAGCGTGGTCCCCACGCGGCCAAAGAAGGTCTGCGCAGGCTGCAGTTTGGTGAACTTAACGCCGCTGGTTGCCGCTTCCGCCACCGGCGTGAAGAACTGCTCTTTGAAGAAGCGGGTCACGCCAAGCGCTTTCACCTCTTTTTCCACGCTATCCATGTACGGCGCCGGGCCGCAGGTCATCACGGTGCGGTTCGCCATATCCGGCACGCTTTGCAGCAGCTCGCGGCTCAGGCGACCGGGCACAAAGCCGTGGGTCGCGTTGTGCTCAGCCACCAGCGTCACCGGATAATTCCGCCACTCATCGGCAAAAATCACATCTTCCGGAGAGCGCACGCTGAAGATCGCCTGCACGTCTGCCTGCGGGCGGTTCTTCGCCAGCCAGCGGCGCATCGACATAATCGGCGTTACGCCACAGCCCGCAGCCAGCAGCAGGAATTTATCGTCTGCTTTGTCGTCACAGGTGAATTCCCCCTGTGCGTCAGACAGCCAGATATAATCCCCGCGCTTCACGTCCCGCGTCAGCCACTGCGAGCCCGCGCCGTCATCAATACGGCGGACGGTAAGCGTGATGTACTCGCTCACGCCCGGCGTTGAGGAGATCGTGTAGGCGCGCAGGGTGTCTGCCGAATGGCGAACGCTAACCAGCGCATATTGACCTGCACGGTACGGATAGTAGTCATGGCACAGCAGCGACAGCGTCCACACATCCGGCGTCTCCTGATGGATGTGATGAACCTGCATCCGCCACGGACATTGTGGGGTTGGCATGGTCATGAGTTACTCCTTACGCGCTCAGCAGCTGCTTCATATCATCTTCAACGTTGGTCACGGAACGCAGACCGAATTTCTCGTTCAGCACCGCCAGCAGGTCCGGCGTCAGGAAGCCAGGCGCGGTCGGGCCGGTCACGATGTTGGTCACGCCGAGAGAAAGCAGGGTCAGCAGGATGACAATCGCTTTCTGCTCAAACCATGACAGCACCAGCGACAGCGGTAGGTCGTTCACGCCGCAGCCCAGTTTCTCCGCCAGCGTGACCGCCAGAATGATGGCCGAGTAAGCATCGTTACACTGGCCCGCATCGATCAGGCGCGGCAGGCCTTCGATGTCGCCGAAGTCCAGCTTGTTGAAACGGTATTTGCCGCACGCCAGGGTCAGGATCAGGCAGTCTTCCGGCACGCGGGTGGCGAAATCGGTGAAGTAGTTACGCTCGCCGCGCGCGCCGTCGCAGCCGCCAACGAGGAAGATGTGGCGCAGCTTTTCACGGCTGACGAGGTCGATCAGCGAATCAGCGGCACCCAGTAGGGTTTCACGACCAAAGCCGACGGTGATCAGGTGCGGGATCTCGCTGTACGGGAAGCCCGCCATCTGCTGCGCCTGGGCGATAACCGGACCGAAATCGTCGCCTTCGAGGTGGCTCACGCCCGGCCAGCCGACGATGCTGCGGGTCCAGATGCGGTCGTCATACGCGCCGACGGTAGGGTCGATGATGCAGTTAGAGGTCATCACGATAGGGCCCGGGAAGCGGGCGAACTCCACCTGCTGGTTCTGCCAGCCGCTGCCGTAGTTACCGATCAGATGCGTAAACTTGCGCAGCTCCGGGTAGCCGTGCGCGGGCAGCATTTCGCCGTGGGTATAGACGTTAACGCCGGTGCCTTCGGTTTGCTTCAGCAGATTGTAGAGATCTTTCAGGTCGTGGCCGGAAATCAGGATGCACTTGCCTTCGGTCGCCTTGACGTTGACCTGCGTCGGCGTCGGGTGGCCGTAGGTGCTGGTTTCACCGGCATCCAGAATGCTCATCACGCGGAAGTTCATCTGGCCGATTTCCATTGAGCACTCAAGCAGGGCATTCATATCGGCAGGCCAGGTGCCCAGCCACGCCATGATTTTGTGGTACTGGGCGTAAATCTCATTGTCGTATTGCCCGAGCACGTGCGCGTGTTCCATATAAGCCGCCGCGCCTTTCAGCCCGTACAGGCACAGCAGGCGCAGGCCGAGAATGTTCTCGCCAATCGCCGCCTTGTCTTTATTCGGGGTGAATTCTGCCGCCTGACGCTGGAGGTCGCCCAGATCGTCGCTGACCAGCTGAAGTTCTGACATCGGGTTTTCCACGCGGGCGCTGGCGTCCGCCTTCAGACACTGCGCTTTCAGCGTTTCACGCAGGGCAATCGCTTCGCGGGCATAGCCGACAATGCGCGGAGAGTCGAAGTTAACGTTGGTCAGCGTGGAGAAGAAGGCGCGCGGGGCGAAGCTGTCGACGTAGTGGTCGACAATACCGTATTCACGGGCCTTGAACGCCCAGGCGGAAAGGCCTTGCAGGGCCGCAATCAGCAGGTCCTGCAGGTCAGATGTTTCTGCGGTTTTGCCGCACATACCCTGTGCGTAAGAGCAGCCATTGCCTGCCGGGGTACGGATGGTTTGTTCACATTGCACACAAAACATAATCACACCTGTTAAAGTTATATTTGATATACATGTTTAAGGTTATGCTTGTGCCAGAACGGTGAAAAGGGCTTTCTGCTACAAAATAGAGGGAGATTGATTTAGCGCAATTTTGGCGGCAGGAAACCTACCGCCAAAGAAGTATCAGGCAGAGAAGAAGGCCATCAGGACCGGAACCAGCAGGCTTAAAATAAAGCCGTGCACGATGGCGGCGGGCACCATCTCCAGCCCCCCGGAGCGCTGTAGTACCGGCAGAGTAAAGTCCATCGACGTTGCGCCGCACAGGCCCAGCGCGGTAGAACGACTGCGGCGAACCAGGCTTGGGATCAGCATGATGGCAATCAGCTCTCGCGCCAGATCGTTAAAGAAGGCGGCGCTGCCGATCACCGGGCCGAATGATTCGGTCAGCAGAATACCGGAGAGGGAGTACCAGCCAAAACCTGACGCCATCGCCAGGCCGGTTTTCAGCGGCAGATCGAGAATAAAGGCGTTAATGACGCCCGCGACCATTGAACTGGCGACAACAATCACGGCAACCATCATTCCCCGACGGTTGAGGACAATTTGCTTCAGGGTCATGCCATTATTTCGCAGCTGAATACCGATCAGGAACAGCAGGAAGATAAGCGTATATTCGCTGGCCTCTGTCGCGTGCTGTAAAAATGCCCAACCGGTCAGTCCAAGAAGAAAACCGAGCACCACGACGCCGCACAGTTTTAATGATTCCAGCGCCATGGCAATTCGTGAAGGGAGTTTTTCCTGATGATGGTGATTTTTCCATGGAATAGTGCGTTCCAGCCACAGCAACGCGGCAATATTGCACAGCAAAATAACCACCACGGTGACGACAGAATAATGGAGGATGGAGAGTAAATTCGCCGACAGGTTATCCAGGAATGCCAGGCTTATCCCCATAAAGAAAAGAATGACGTAAACAATCCAGCTGAGAAAACGGTTGATAAGCCGTAATGCAGATTCCTGATGCAGCGGGATAAGGTAGCCCACAATCAGGGGCAGCAGAATAATGAGGAGTCCTGAAAACATGAACAGCCGGTCCTTTTGAGTATCTGTTGAGCGCCAGAGACACTACCCAATAAAGGCTGTCAGGTAAAGGAGCAATAAAAAAGCCGGGTGGCGGCTACGCCTTACCCGGCCTACAAAGTGCACTCTAACGTAGGTCGGGTAAGCGTTAGCGCCACCCGACACCGCGCTCGATTAATCGCGTTTTTCCAGCAGGGTGCGGTACAGCACGCCGCCCAGGATACCGCCGATAATTGGCATCACCCAGAACAGCCACAGCTGTTGAAGCGCCCAGCCGCCCTGGAAGATGGCGACGGCGGTGCTGCGTGCCGGGTTAACGGAGGTGTTGGTGACCGGAATCGAAATCAGATGGATAAGCGTCAGCGCCAGGCCAATCGCAATCGGGGCAAAACCGGCTGGCGCGTGTTTGTCCGTTGCGCCGTGGATCACCAGCAGGAAGCCGGCGGTCAGCACAATTTCAATCACGATGGCAGACAGCATGGAGTAACCGCCCGGAGAGTGTTCGCCGAAGCCGTTAGAGGCAAAGCCGCTGGCCGCCGCGTCGAACCCGGCTTTACCGCTGGCAATCACGTACAGAACGCCAGCTGCAATAATACCGCCAACCACCTGCGCCACAATGTAGCCAATCACGTCTTTTGCCGGGAAACGGCCGCCTGCCCATAAACCTAATGTCACTGCCGGGTTAAAATGACCGCCGGAAATATGTCCCACGGCAAACGCCATGGTTAATACGGTTAAACCAAACGCCAGCGCGACGCCGACAAAACCAATACCCAATTCCGGGAATGCTGCTGCCAGAACGGCGCTACCGCAGCCACCAAATACCAGCCAGAATGTACCAAAGCATTCTGCCGCTAATTTTCTAAACATAACCACCTCAAAATAATTATCCGCACGCTTTCCCGCGCGCGGGATATATCGTCATAAAGGGATGACGACTCAAAGAGTCTCTATTCTAAAAAATAACAACACCCCTTCGCCACTTAAATAAATTCTGTTGGTTTGATTTTAGGCAATGCGATGTCAATCCTTGTTCAAATTAGCGGTAAATAGAGCATAGACTAATTCTCGCAAGGGTGAACGTTGTGCTGTCGTGACAGAACGCCTCCCGCTATACTGCTGATAACTTGAAGGAAAAAGTGATCATTTGTCGGGGGATTTATGCTTCTCGAACGTGTGGAAATTGTCGGGTTTCGCGGTATTAACCGTCTGTCGCTGCAGCTGGAGCAGAACAACGTCCTGATCGGCGAGAACGCGTGGGGTAAGTCCAGCCTGCTGGATGCGCTGACATTACTGCTTTCGCCCGAAGACGATCTGTATCACTTCGTCCGCGACGATTTCTGGTTCCCGCCCGGCGACGTGACGGGGCGCGAGAAGCACCTGCATATCATCCTGACCTTCCGCGAATCCGAGCCCGGACGTCATCGCGTGCGTCGCTTCCGCCCGCTGTCACCCTGCTGGGTGCCGTGCGATGACGGTTTCCACCGGATTTTCTATCGGCTGGAAGGGGAGATGGCGGAGAACGAGGGGGTACTCACCCTGCGTGATTTTCTCGATGAGAAAGCCAACCCGATCCCGCTTGACTATATCGACGATCTGGCCCGCCACCTGATTCGCCTGACGCCGGTGTTACGCCTGCGCGATGCGCGTTTTATGCGGCGTATTCGTAACGGTACCGTACCCAATATGCCGGACGTGGAAGTCACCGCCCGCGAGCTGGATTTTCTGGCAAGAGAGCTGGTGTCGCGTCCGCAGAATCTGACCGATGGTCAAATCCGTCAGGGGTTGTCCGCAATGGTGCAACTCCTGGAGCACTATTTTTCCGAGCAGGGAACCTCTGAGTCGCGTCATCGTCTGATGCGCCGCCGTTCTCATGATGAGCAGCGCAGCTGGCGTTACCTCGACATCATTAACCGAATGATCGACCGGCCCGGTGGTCGTACCCATCGGGTGATTTTGCTGGGGCTGTTTTCAACGCTTCTGCAGGCCAAAGGCACCGTTCGTCTTGACCGGGACGCCCGGCCTCTGCTGCTGGTGGAAGACCCGGAAACGCGGCTGCATCCCATCATGCTCTCCGTGGCATGGCATCTGCTGAATCTGCTGCCGCTCCAGCGCATTACGACCACCAATTCCGGTGAATTATTATCGCTGACGCCGGTAGAACACGTCTGTCGTCTGGTCCGTGAGTCCTCCCGCGTCTCCGCTTTCCGGCTTGGGCCGGGTGGTTTGAACGCGGAAGACGGGCGACGCATCGCGTTTCATATTCGCTTTAACCGCGCGTCGTCGCTCTTTGCCCGCTGCTGGCTGCTGGTGGAGGGGGAAACGGAAACCTGGGTCATCAACGAACTGGCGCGCCAGTGCGGCCACCATTTTGATGCGGAAGGCATTAAGGTGATTGAATTCGCCCAGTCGGGACTAAAGCCGCTGATAAAATTTGCTCGCCGGATGGGGATCGAGTGGCACGTTCTGGTCGACGGTGATGAGGCGGGCAAAAAATATGCCTCGACCGTACGCAGCCTGCTGAATAACGAGCGTGAGGAAGAGCGCGACCATTTAACCATGCTCCCTGCGATGGACATGGAACACTTTATGTACCGTCAGGGGTTCGATGACGTCTTCCACCGCATTGCCATGGTGCCGGTCGATGTCCCGATGAACATGCGGCGCGTGATCGCCAAAGCCATTCATCGTTCGTCAAAACCGGATTTAGCCATTGAAGTGGCGACGGAAGCGGGAAGGCGGGGCGTAGAGGCGGTACCGACCCTGCTGCGGAAGATGTTTTCCCGCGTGCTGTGGCTGGCACGCGGGAAAGCGGATTAGCGTTGGGCCGCCTGTTTCACCTGCTGAATCAGGCTATCCAGCAGCTCGTAGCGGCGGCGATATTCGGAGCGTTTTTTGCTGGCGATCTCTTCCATCGGTTTACGCGGCATGACGAGCGGCAGCATAAAGTTACCGTTATCCTGTTTTTCACCGCCGATGGAGATCCAGAAACTGTCGTAATCGGCCAACAGCTTCCCCTCTTTTTTCTTGCGGTAGCGCCAGCTGCGATAAATATGGGTATCGTTACTGACGGCGATAATCTGTTCTACCGGGAAGGCGGTGCCGAGGGTCATGGCGGCCTCGACCAACAGACGTTTCGGGAACAGACCATGGCAGGCTTTCGTCGCACCCTGGATCAGCTCATGGGGAACATGCGCTTTTGCCCCTTGCAAACCGCCAATGAACAGCGTCGATTTTCCCTCAAACTGGCACAGGGTGAAGGTCATCTCGGCCAGCACCGTATTCTGATGGTCGCAGAAGGCGAGGGTGGCTTCCCCTTCTTTATCCAGAAACGCATCGGCGCACAGACGGACGGTAAATTGCTGTTCATCTTTGCCGGTTAAGGTCAGCAGGGTGAAGCCCTTCTTCGAAAAATAACCCGTTAGCAGCGTCACCGGAAGCTGGCGGCTCATCGTCTGATAGTGCCAGTTGAGGGATTCCAGCGCATGCTGTCGATCCATATTCACCGTCAACCAGGGACGATGCAACCGACACGGTAGCCCTGGTTGTACCTGCAGCATCTGCATCAGACGTGGTTGTTTTGCAAGACTTGTTAACAGGCGCGCAGTGCTAATGGGTGTCGCCAGTGAACGTAACATGAATTTACGTCGATAGGCGGGGTTTTGCCACGCCAGTCCTGGTTTGAGCTTACCGAAAGCCAGATTTTTGAAGAGCTGCCAGCCAGATTTAGGCTGAGGCAAGTTTGAAAAAGGTGTATCGACGATGGAAGACATGATAGATCCTGCTTCTTGATGAAGATCTCCATTTCAGCAGGCGAACGTTCAACGTCTCGTAAACAAATTGTGACGATTTCAAGAAGTAGGGGTTTCGTTGAGGAGTCGTTTAGATAGAATCAACACTTATCATTGCCAGAACATTTATTTGGAATATTTATGAACCTCAAGGGAAAACGCAGAACGCTGTTTCTGCTGCTGGCGGTCGTGGTTTTAGCCGGTGGATACTGGCTATGGCAGGTGCTGAACGCGCCGGTGCCGCAGTATCAGACACTCATTGTTCGTCCGGGCGAACTGCAGCAAAACGTCCTCGCGACGGGCAAGCTTGACGCGCTGCGCAAGGTTGACGTCGGCGCTCAGGTCAGCGGCCAGCTGAAAACGCTGTCGGTTGAGATTGGCGACAAGGTGAAAAAAGGCCAGCTGCTCGGCGTTATCGATCCAGAACAGGCTGAGAACCAGATCCGCGAGGTGGAAGCCACGCTGATGGAACTGCGCGCGCAGCGTGCGCAGGCGCTGGCAGAACGTAACCTGGCCCAGGTGACGCTAACCCGTCAGCAGGCGCTGGCTAAAACTCAGGCTATTTCAAAACAAGATTTAGATACCGCCACCACTGAACTGGCGGTGAAACAGGCGCAGATTGGCACGATTGACGCGCAAATCAAACGCAATCAGGCTTCGCTGGATACGGCGAAAACCAACCTCGACTACACCCAAATTGTGGCACCGATGGCGGGCGAAGTGACCCAGATCACCACGCTCCAGGGGCAGACGGTGATTGCCGCACAGCAGGCGCCAAACATTCTGACGCTGGCGGACATGAGCACCATGCTGGTCAAAGCCCAGGTCTCAGAAGCGGATGTGATCCATCTTAAGCCGGGGCAGAACGCCTGGTTTACGGTACTGGGCGATCCGCAGACGCGCTACGAAGGCGTGCTGAAAGACATTCTGCCGACGCCGGAAAAAGTGAACGACGCTATCTTCTACTATGCCCGTTTTGAAGTGCCAAACCCGCAGGGCGTGCTGCGTCTGGACATGACCGCACAGGTGCATATCCAGCTGACCGGCGTGAAGAACGTGCTGACCATTCCGCTCTCTGCGCTCGGCGAATCCGCCGGGGATAGCCGTTATAAAGTGAAAGTGCTGCGCAACGGCGAAACGCGCGAGCGCGAGGTTGTGATTGGCGCGCGCAACGACACTGACGTGGTGGTGGTGAAAGGGCTGGAAGAGGGCGAGGAGGTTGTTGTCAGCGAAAGCCTGCCCGGAGCCGCCAAATGACGGCGCTGCTTGAGCTGAATAACATTCGTCGCAGCTATCCCTCCGGCGATGGTCCGGTGGAGGTGCTGAAGGGCATCTCCCTGCGCGTGGAGGCGGGCGAGATGGTGGCGATTGTCGGCGCATCGGGTTCCGGTAAATCGACGCTGATGAACATTCTCGGCTGCCTGGATAAACCCACCAGCGGTACCTATCGCGTGGCCGGGACGGATGTCTCCACGCTGGATGGCGACGCGCTGGCGAAGCTGCGCCGGGAACACTTCGGCTTTATTTTCCAGCGTTACCATCTGCTTTCTCACCTCAATGCCGCGCAGAACGTGGAAGTACCTGCGGTCTATGCGGGCGTCGAGCGTAAAAAACGCCTCGAGCGCGCGCAGATGCTGCTGACGCGTCTGGGGCTGGCAGAGCGGGTGGAGTACCAGCCCTCGCAGCTTTCCGGCGGCCAGCAGCAGCGCGTGAGTATTGCCCGCGCCCTGATGAACGGCGGACAGGTGATCCTCGCGGATGAGCCGACCGGCGCGCTCGACAGCCATTCCGGCGAAGAGGTGATGGCGATCCTCCATCAGCTTCGCGATCAGGGGCACACGGTCATCATTGTTACCCACGATCCGCAGGTGGCGGCGCAGGCGGAACGCATTATTGCGATCCACGACGGCGAGCTGGTCAGCAATCCGCCGCCGCGCGAGTCCAGAGCAGCGGCGCCGAAAGAAGCGCTCCCGGCATCAACCGGCTGGGGGCAGTTTTCCAGCGGCTTTCGTGAAGCGCTGACCATGGCCTGGCTGGCGATGGCGGCTAACAAAATGCGTACCCTGTTGACGATGCTCGGCATCATCATCGGTATCGCCTCGGTGGTGTCGATTGTGGTGGTGGGCGACGCGGCCAAGCAGCTGGTGCTGGCAGATATCCGCGCCATCGGCACCAATACCATTGACGTCTATCCCGGCAAAGACTTTGGCGACGACGAGCCGCAGTATCAGCAGGCGCTGAAATACGACGATCTGGCGGCCATTCAGAAGCAGCCGTGGGTCAACTCCGCCACGCCTGCGGTGTCGCAGAACCTGCGCCTGCGGGTGGGCAATGTCGACGTTGCCGCCAGTGCGAACGGCGTTAGCGGAGACTATTTCAACGTCTACGGCATGACCTTCAGTGAAGGCGCTACCTTTAACGCCGAACAGCTGGCGGGCAGGGCGCAGGTGGTGGTGCTGGACGCGAACTCGCGCAGGCAGCTCTTCCCCAATAAAGTCAACGTGGTAGGCGAAGTGATCCTGGTCGGCAACATGCCTGCCACGGTCATAGGCGTGGCGGAAGAGAAGCAGTCGATGTTTGGCAGCAGCAAGATCCTGCGCGTCTGGCTGCCCTACACCACCATCTCCGGGCGGATTATGGGGCAGTCCTGGCTCAACTCCATCACCGTGCGCGTGAAGGAGGGCTACGACAGCGCGCTCGCCGAACAGCAGCTTGAGCGGCTGTTAATCCTGCGCCACGGGAAGAAAGATTTCTTCACCTGGAATATGGACGGCCTCTTGAAAACGGCGGAAAAGACCACACGTACTCTTCAGCTGTTCCTCACGCTGGTGGCGGTGATTTCGCTGGTCGTCGGCGGCATCGGGGTGATGAACATCATGCTGGTGTCGGTAACGGAACGCACCCGGGAGATCGGCATCCGCATGGCGGTCGGGGCCCGCGCCAGTGACGTGCTGCAGCAGTTTTTGATTGAAGCCGTGCTGGTGTGTCTGGTCGGCGGGGCGATGGGCATTGCGCTCTCGATGATGATCGCGTTTGCACTCCAGCTCTTTTTACCCGGCTGGGAGATTGGCTTCTCGCCGGTTGCCATTATTACCGCATTTTTGTGTTCGACCTTTACCGGCATTTTATTTGGCTGGTTGCCCGCCCGCAATGCGGCGCGGCTGGATCCGGTGGACGCGCTGGCTCGGGAATAACCCGAAAATAAAAATGCCAGCCGATCGGGCTGGCATTTTGACTGCGGGATGTACACAATAAAACAGAGAGCTATGCAACCGTCTCTGCTTCAACGGGTACGATTAGGCTTGCATGATTGCCTTTTGGTCCCTGGTGTACATCGAACCGGACGGACTGCCCGGCTTTGAGCGTTCTGTAACCATCCATCTGAATGGTGGAATAGTGAGCGAAGATATCCTCGCCGCCGCCTTCAGGGCAGATGAAGCCAAACCCTTTGGCGTTGTTGAACCACTTAACAGTACCCATTTCCATGCTTCGACATCCTTCGTAAATCTTATAAGTTAAGATGGAATGAACCGGTGGTGGAGTGGGGGCTGTTCAAAACCTCGCCATCTCACGCTTGTACAATTTAGAGAAACGAAAGAAGTCGTCAAGCGTTTGGCGCTGGAGATGGGACAATAATCAACCAAAGTTTGAAGCAGTTAACGCTATTGCAATAGTTTGTGACAGACATCGCGGATGACAGTAATAGATGATTGTTATCTAACATCTGAGGTAGATTCAAAGTGGTTATGCATAATGGGTAAGACCAACGATTGGCTGGATTTTGACCAGCTGGCGGAAGATAAAGTGCGCGACGCGCTAAAACCGCCATCTATGTATAAAGTTATGTTAATGAACGATGATTACACGCCGATGGAATTTGTTATTGACGTGCTACAAAAGTTCTTTTCTTATGATGTAGAACGTGCAACGCAACTGATGCTTACCGTTCATTATCGTGGCAAAGCTATCTGCGGCATCTTCACAGCCGAAGTGGCGGAAACCAAAGTAGCGATGGTGAACGACTATGCGAGGGAGAACGAGCATCCGTTGCTGTGTACGCTGGAAAAGGCCTGATAAGGCATAAAATTGGGGGAGGTGCCTATGCTCAATCAAGAACTGGAACTCAGTTTAAACATGGCTTTCGCCAGAGCGCGTGAGCACCGACATGAGTTTATGACCGTCGAGCATTTACTGCTCGCACTGCTTAGCAACCCATCTGCCCGCGAAGCGCTGGAAGCCTGCTCCGTGGATCTGGTGGCGCTACGTCAGGAACTCGAAGCCTTCATTGAACAAACCACACCGGTGCTGCCAGCCAGTGAAGAAGAGCGCGACACGCAGCCGACGCTCAGCTTCCAGCGCGTGCTGCAGCGCGCGGTTTTCCACGTCCAGTCTTCCGGACGTAGCGAAGTGACTGGCGCAAACGTCTTAGTCGCCATCTTCAGCGAGCAGGAGTCACAGGCTGCCTACCTGCTGCGCAAACACGAAGTCAGCCGCCTCGACGTGGTTAACTTTATCTCTCACGGAACGCGCAAAGACGAGCCTAACCAGGCATCGGATTCCAGCAATCAGGTCAATAACAATGAAGAGCAAGCAGGCGGGGAGGATCGTATGGAAAACTTCACCACCAACCTTAACCAGCTTGCTCGCGTTGGCGGTATCGACCCGCTGATTGGTCGCGATAAAGAGCTGGAGCGCGCGATCCAGGTGCTGTGCCGTCGCCGCAAGAACAACCCGCTGCTGGTGGGGGAATCGGGCGTGGGTAAAACCGCGATTGCCGAAGGTCTTGCCTGGCGCATTGTGCAGGGCGACGTGCCGGAAGTGATTGCCGACTGCACCATCTACTCGCTGGATATCGGCTCGCTGCTGGCGGGTACCAAATACCGCGGTGATTTTGAAAAACGCTTCAAGGCACTGTTAAAACAGCTGGAGCAGGACACCAACAGCATCCTCTTTATCGATGAGATCCACACCATCATCGGCGCGGGTGCGGCCTCCGGTGGCCAGGTGGATGCGGCTAACCTGATCAAACCGCTGCTCTCCAGCGGCAAGATCCGCGTGATAGGCTCCACCACCTACCAGGAGTTCAGCAACATCTTTGAGAAAGACCGTGCGCTGGCGCGCCGCTTCCAGAAAATCGACGTGACCGAACCGTCCGTCGAGGAAACGGTGCAGATCATCAACGGCCTGAAGCCGAAGTACGAAGCGCACCACGACGTGCGTTACACCGCAAAAGCGGTCCGTGCGGCGGTGGAGCTGGCGGTGAAATACATCAACGATCGTCATCTGCCGGATAAGGCGATTGACGTGATTGACGAGGCAGGGGCGCGTGCGCGTCTGATGCCGGCCAGCAAGCGTAAGAAAACCGTTAACGTGGCGGATATTGAGTCCGTGGTGGCCCGCATCGCGCGTATCCCTGAGAAGAGCGTTTCTCAGAGCGACCGCGACACGCTGCGCACCCTCGGCAATCGCCTGAAAATGCTGGTCTTTGGTCAGGATAAAGCCATTGAGGCCTTAACCGAAGCGATCAAGATGGCCCGCGCCGGACTGGGGCATGACCACAAGCCTGTCGGTTCCTTCCTGTTCGCTGGTCCGACTGGCGTGGGGAAAACCGAGGTGACGGTTCAGCTCTCCAAAGCGCTGGGCATTGAGCTGCTGCGCTTTGATATGTCCGAGTATATGGAGCGTCACACCGTCAGCCGTTTGATTGGTGCGCCTCCGGGCTACGTGGGCTTTGACCAGGGCGGCCTGCTCACCGACGCGGTGATCAAGCATCCGCACGCGGTTCTGCTGCTCGATGAAATCGAGAAGGCGCACCCGGACGTGTTCAACATCCTGCTGCAGGTGATGGACAACGGGACGCTGACCGACAACAACGGGCGCAAGGCGGACTTCCGCAACGTGGTGCTGGTGATGACCACCAACGCCGGGGTGCGTGAAACCGAGCGTAAATCCATCGGCCTGATCCACCAGGATAACAGCACCGATGCGATGGAGGAGATCAAGAAGATCTTCACGCCGGAGTTCCGTAACCGTCTGGACAACATTATCTGGTTCGATCACCTGTCTACCGAGGTGATCCATCAGGTGGTGGACAAGTTCATCGTCGAGCTGCAGGTTCAGCTGGATCAGAAAGGCGTGTCGCTGGAAGTGAGCCAGGAGGCCCGCAACTGGCTGGCCGAGAAAGGCTACGACCGTGCGATGGGCGCCCGTCCGATGGCGCGCGTGATTCAGGACAACCTGAAGAAACCGCTGGCGAACGAGCTGCTGTTTGGCTCTCTGGTGGACGGCGGCCAGGTGACCGTGGCGCTGGACCAGGCGAAGAACGAACTGACGTACGATTTCCAGAGTGCGGCGAAGCACAAGCCGGAAGCGGCTCACTGAGTTGTAAGATAAAAGCAAAACGGCAACTTCGGTTGCCGTTTTTTTTGTTTTCTCCCTATCCCCGTGGGAGAGGGCCGGGGTGAGGGCAACAGGCCGCAGAGGAATTTTGCGAGGCGCTTTCCAGTTTCTTTCGAAGTCAGTTGCTGGATAAATCCACAGTAATAAAATGGCGGCGCACCTGCAAAATCAGGTGCCGGGATTGGCGTCCTGAAAGTGTGCACAAACAATCTTACGTGCATAAAGGATCACATATGACTGATATTAATAATTTCGCCCAACTTTACAGCGAACTCTCCCTCAACCCCGATCTCCCAACCCTTGCCGAGCGCTGCAAACTGCTCACCGAAATCCTTCTCGACTGCAAATCACTCCCCCAAACGCAGCCCGTTTGCCGTTGCCTCGGGGCTTATCTGGAAGAGGTGAAAACCGGCCTCACGGAATCCATGCGTGATTTTCAGATACTGGAATTTGAGGAAGAAGCGGAACAACCGCGGCAAAAAGAGTGGCTGCTGGAAGATACAGAAACGAAATGTGACTACTGCCGGGCGTTAAACCACGTGCTGCTGGTGTCGCATTTTGACCGCGATATGTTGCCGCATCTTACGGGATTACTTCACGACATGGCACATTCTATGGCAGGGGATTTAATCGCTCCTGTACAACCATGGATGACAATACATCTTCCGACGCAGCAACACTAAAGCCATAAATAAAAAAGGCCGGGATAATCCCGACCTTTTAAATATTCATCTGCCATTACAGGCGAAAACAATTAGCGACTACGGAAGACAATGCGGCCTTTGCTCAGGTCGTACGGGGTCAGTTCAACAGTCACTTTGTCGCCCGTCAAAATGCGGATGTAGTTTTTGCGCATTTTACCGGAGATGTGCGCAGTTACCACGTGACCGTTTTCCAGCTCTACGCGAAACATGGTATTAGGTAACGTATCAAGTACGGTACCCTGCATTTCAATATTGTCTTCTTTGGCCATCTAATCCTCTGGGGTATCACTACCAAGTTTTGAACCGGCAAGATAATGCCGAAATTCATCAATTAAGTAAAGAATTGCGCGATTAAAACGCAGCAAAACAGTTTCGGCGCATTGCCCAAGCGTCACGGTACAACCGAACAGGAAGCGCATTCGTAAAGGGGAGACGACAGGATAAACGTCAGGACGTTATCTGAAGCGAGGGTCCCAAACGGCGGCGGGGCAACAGGCAGAAGCTACTCTGCGGCGTAATTATAACACCCTCACAAAAAATATGCGGAAAACATTTAGGCATTGGGCATAAAGAGCGTTCTCGGTATCCAGAAGTCGCGCGGGAGCTTCTCCTGACGGCTGGCATCAAGCTGTTCGATGTACTGGCGTCGCGGGATTTCAACAGCACCAAGGGAGGCCGTGTGCTCGTTGAGCACCTGACAATCGATCAGGCGTCCGCCGCGCTGGGCAAACGCCTGGCAGAAGACCAGCAGCGCAGTTTTCGAGGCGTTAACAGCACGAGAGAACATCGACTCACCGCAGAACAGCGTCCCCTGCGCCACGCCGTACATGCCGCCAACGAGTGCTCCGCCTTCCCACACCTCGATGGAGTGGGCGTAGCCAAGCTCATGGAGCTGGTGGTAGGCGGTAATAATATCGCGGGTTATCCATGTCCCTTCATAACGGTCTTCAGCACAGCCTTCAATGACCTGACCAAAGGCGTGGTTGAGGGTGACGCGGTACGGTGATTTCGCATGGAAACGCTTCATGCTGCGGCTCACGTGAAACTGCCCTGGCCACAGCACGGCACGCGGATCGGGAGACCACCATAAAATCGGATCGCCGGGGGAAAACCAGGGGAATATACCGCGCTGGTACGCCATTAATAGTCGAGCGGGACTGAGGTCACCGCCAAGGGCCAGCAGCCCGTTGGGCTCACGCAGCGCCCCTTCCGGAGAAGGGAACGCGATGTTATGACGAGAAAGCTGGACCAGGCGCATGACAGCAAAACTCCAGTACGCGAGTGAGGACGCTACAAATATAGTCTACAGACGCTGTTTAAACTGGTAGTAGCGACCCTGTTTTGCCAACAGTTCTGTGTGATTACCTTGCTCAATAATGTGCCCGTTGTCCATCACAATTATCCGATCAAAACTTGCCAGTCCGCGCAGGCGGTGCGTGACCATCAGCACGGTTTTGCCGGTCATGACATTCGCCAGTAAATCAAGGATTTGGCTCTCGGTCGTGGCGTCCAGCCCTTCGGTGGGTTCGTCAAGCAGCATCAGCGGCGCATCGTGCAGCAGCGCGCGCGCAATGGCCAGACGGCGCAGCTCACCGCCGGAGAGCTGACGGCCACCTTCGCCCAGCCAGCTGTTCAACCCCTCGTCCTCAAGCAGCTTTTGCAGTCCGACCTGCTCCAGCACGGCGCGAAGTGCATCATCAGACGCCTCTGGCGCGGCCAGCTGCAGGTTATCACGCAGCGTGGCGCTAAACAGATGCACGCGCTGCGGAACGACGCTCACGGCCTTGCGCAGGGCCTGCTCGCTGAAATCAGTCAGCAACGTATTATTAAAACGGATCTGACCGCGCTGCGGATCCCAGGCGCGGGTCAGCAACTGCAGCAGTGTCGATTTACCGCAGCCGGTACGGCCGAGGATCGCAATCCGCTGTCCTGCCTTAACAGAAAGGTTGATACCGTCCAGCGCGTTCTGCGCCTGTTTGTCGTAGGCGAAGGTGACCTCTTCAAGCGTTAGCGCAACCTGCTCAGGTACCACGGTCTGCCCGGCACTGAACGTGACTTCAGGCTCCTGCTCGGCAATCTGGGTGATGCGCAGAGCAGAGGCGATGACCTGCCCCAGATGCTGGAAGGCGCCCGTCACCGGGGCCAGCGCTTCAAACGCGGCCAGCGCGCAGAAGACGAAAAGGGCAATAAGCGGACCCGGCTGTGTATTTCCCCCGATATCGCCGGATGCCAGCCACAGCATGGCTATTACCGCCACGCCGCCGATCAGCATCATCAGCGCCTGAGAGAAGGCCGTCAGCTCCGACTGGCGGCGCTGGGCCTCATGCCAGTTCAGCTCCGTACTTTCCATCCGCGCGCGGTAGCGCTTGCTGGCACCAAAAATGGTCAGCTCAGCCTGCCCCTGAAGCCAGGAGGTTAGCTGCTGGCGGTAGTCCCCACGCAGACGCGTCAGGTTTTCCCCGGTGGATTTCCCGGCGCGGTAAAACAGCGGCGGCAAAATGATGAGCGTCAGCAGCATGATCCCGCCCAGCGTCAGCGCCACGGGAACATCCAGAACAGACAGCCCCAGCGTGACCACCACAATCACCACAAACGCGCCCACGATCGGGGAAATCACGCGCAGGTAAAGGTGATCCAGCGTGTCGACATCCGCCACCACGCGGTTAAGCAACTCGCCCTGACGAAAACGCGCCAGCCCGGCAGGGGAGAGGGGCAGCAGTTTGCTAAAGGTATAGATGCGCAGGTGCTGCAGCACGCGGAAAGTGGCGTCGTGGCTGACCAGCCGTTCGAAATAGCGTCCGGCAGTACGGGTGATGGCGGTACCGCGAACCCCGGCAGCCGGAAGCATGTAGTTGAAGCTGTATAATCCGGCGAACCCTGCGACGGCCGAGGCCGACAGGAACCAGCCGGAAAGCGTGAGCAGACCGATGCTGGCGAGCAGCGTGACAATGGCCAGCACAATCCCCAGCGTCAGCATCCATTTGTGGCGTTTATAGAGCGCAAGATAAGGCAGCAGAGCACGCATCAGATGTCCTCCTGACGGTTCGCCAGCAGGGCGGCAAACGGTCCCTGCGCGGCAACGAGAGAGGCGTAATCGCCTTGCTCAACAATACGGCCGTTCTCCATGACCCAGATCTGGTCCCAGTCGGCAATGCCTTCCAGCTGATGGGTGACCATCAGGGTGGTTTGCTGCCGGGAGGCGGCGTTCAGGGCTTCCATTACGCGCTGCTCGCTGTGGGCATCCAGGCTGGCGGCGGGTTCATCCAGCAGCATCAGCTGGCAAGGATTCAACAACGCGCGGGCAACGGCCACACGCTGCGCCTGTCCGACCGACAGCCCGGCGGACTGGTCACCGACCACGGTATCTACCCCTTGCGGGAGCAGCGGCAGAAACTCGCTGACCCAGGCGCGGTCGAGAACCGATTGCAGTTCATCTTCACGCGCATCCGGGCGCGCCAGCAGGACGTTTTCACGCAGCGTAGCGGCGGGAAGCTGCGGGTTTTGGCCCACCCAGCTGAGCTGTTTACGCCAGGCGTCAGGATCGAGGTTACGCAGTTCGGTTCTGTTGATCCGCAGTGAACCCGTATAGGCCATAAATCCGGATAGCGCATTCAGCAGAGAACTTTTCCCGGAACCGCTGGTGCCGACGAGCACCACGCGCTGTCCTGCAGGTAAGGTAAAGTTCAGCGGACCCGCAAGCACTTTGCCTTCGGGTGACAGAATGGAAAAGTCCTGCGCTTCGATGGTCACGGGCTCTTTAGCATTCAGCGTCACGTCACCGCGCTCCGGGTGTGCCAGCGGCGTTTCCAGGAACGTTTTCAGGCTATCGGCTGCGCCAACCGCCTGGGCTTTGGCGTGATAGAAGGTCCCCAGATCGCGAAGCGGCTGGAAAAACTCCGGGGCCAGGATCAACGCCAGGAACCCGGCAGAAAGGGTCACCGCCGTGCCGTAATGGCCAAAATCCAGCGCGCCGAGGTAGGAGAAACCGAAGTAGACCGCCACGAGGGCAATCGACAGAGAGGTAAAGAATTCCAGTACGCCGGAAGACAAGAAGGCGAGGCGTAACACTTCCATGGTGCGCTGACGGAAGTCCTGTGACGCCTGGCGAATGTTTTCGGTTTCCGCTTCACCGCGGCCAAAAATGCGTAACGTCTCCATGCCGCGCAGACGATCGAGGAAATGGCCGCTCAGGCGACCCAGTGCCAGGAAGTTACGGCGGTTGGCATCCGCTGCCCCCATGCCGACCAGCGCCATAAACAGCGGGATCAGCGGGGCGGTGCCCATCAGAATCAGCGCAGCCATCCAGTTCACCGGGAAGATGGCGATCACGATCAGCAGCGGAACGAAGACGGCAAGGGCCATCTGCGGCAGATAGCGCGCATAGTAGTCGTGCATATCGTCAATCTGCTCAAGGATCAGCGTCGCCCAGCTACCGGCTGGTTTACCCTGGATCCACGCGGGCCCGGCTTCCTGAAGCCTGTCGAGCACCTGACGGCGGATCTCGTAGCGGATGTGCTGTCCGGCGTGAAAACCGACGCGCTCACGCAGCCATACCACCCAGGCGCGCAGGATAAAAATCAGGATCAGGACAATAAAGGGCAGCAGGAGCGCTTCGCGTGGAATGTTCTCCATGATCATGTGATTAAGAATGCGGGCCAGCAGCCATGCCTGGGCAACAATCAACAGGCCGCTAACGAATCCCAGGAGACGGGAAATCGTAAGCCAGCGGCGGGAAATAACGCTTTGCTGTTTCAGCCAGCGTGTTAACTCTTGTTGACGGGTTTTTTCCATTGCGTACTTTGCAGGTGACGTTATTAGAAATTGGGCAGCGCAATGTTACAACGGGGAGACAATAAAGGCGACTTATCGCCGCCTTTATTTACGTTTGTTACTGACTTGTAAAGATTATTTACCTTGTTCAGCCAGTCCATCGAGGTAGCGTTCAGCGTCCAGCGCGGCCATACAGCCGGTGCCCGCAGAGGTGATCGCCTGACGGTAAATATGGTCCATCACGTCGCCGGCCGCGAACACGCCCGGGATGCTGGTCTGGGTCGCGTTACCGTGAATGCCGGACTGCACTTTGATGTAGCCATTTTCCAGCTCCAGTTGACCGTCGAAGATCGCGGTGTTCGGGCTGTGACCGATCGCCACAAACAGACCCGCCACTTCCAGCGTTTCGACGTTATCGGTGTTCTGGGTATCACGGATACGCAGACCGGCAACGCCCATCTGGTCGCCCGTCACCTCTTCCAGGGTACGGTTGGTGTGCAGCACGATGTTGCCGCTTGCCACTTTATCCATCAGGCGTTTGATCAGGATCTTCTCCGCGCGGAAGGTGTCGCGACGGTGGATCAGATGCACCTCAGAGGCAATGTTCGCCAGGTAGAGCGCTTCTTCTACGGCGGTGTTGCCGCCGCCGATGACCGCGACTTTCTGATTGCGGTAGAAGAAACCGTCGCAGGTGGCGCAGGCAGAAACGCCGCGGCCTTTGAACGCTTCTTCGGATGGCAGACCGAGGTAACGGGCAGAGGCGCCGGTGGCGATGATCAGCGCGTCACAGGTGTATTCGCCGCTGTCGCCCGTCAGGCGGAACGGACGGTTCTGCAGATCGACCTTATTGATATGATCGAACAAAATTTCGGTTTCGAATTTAGCAGCATGCTCGTGCATACGCTCCATCAGCAGCGGCCCGGTCAGGTCGTTCGGGTCCCCTGGCCAGTTTTCCACTTCGGTGGTGGTGGTCAGCTGACCGCCTTTTTCCATGCCGGTGATGAGTACCGGGTGCAGGTTAGCGCGTGCAGCATAGACCGCCGCGGTATATCCCGCAGGTCCAGAACCAAGGATTAGCAGCTTACTGTGTTTGGCCGTGCCCATGAGATCCCCATTGTTGTTGGCAGACATTTGGCTGGATTGTAGGGAATTTGTTGTCGTAAAAAAAGAGCGCAGCAATTTTGATATCAATCTGTGTAATAGCCACGGACGATGAATAGCGCGCGATAACATCACGCTTTCTCCTGAAAACCGGTCGTTTGTAAGGCAATAAAATGAGGATTAATACCCTGCCGCAATGAATATCCGGCATGTTGTACTAAAAAACGATGTTTTGCTTTGACAATCCCCTGCGCTTTTGCGAAAACATTCAAGGAAGAAGAAAAAACCGTGTTAACCGTATGCCGCATAGGCATGCACGTAAATGCCATTTTTACCGGGTCAGTGAAATCTACGCATGGCGTGGACAGACGCCATACGTGATGTCGGTGACTGCCTTCGGGCAACGGTCTTCTTACCAACAGAACCCGAATCCGCATCGCGTCTAATACATAATCAGGCGATGTGATGACTAACGGGTACAGGCTCTGAACAGTGATGTGCACAGGGTCCAGGCAGGAGTAGGGAAGGAATACAGAGAGACAATAATAATGGTAGATAGCAAGAAGCGCCCTGGCAAAGATCTCGACCGTATCGATCGTAACATTCTTAATGAATTGCAAAAGGATGGGCGTATTTCCAACGTCGAGCTTTCAAAACGTGTGGGACTTTCCCCGACGCCGTGCCTTGAGCGTGTGCGTCGACTGGAAAGACAGGGTTTCATTCAGGGCTATACGGCTCTGCTGAACCCGCATTATCTGGATGCCTCACTTCTGGTATTTGTTGAGATTACTCTGAATCGTGGTGCGCCGGATGTGTTTGAGCAATTTAACGCCGCTGTACAGAAACTTGAAGAAATTCAAGAGTGTCACCTGGTATCCGGTGATTTCGACTACCTGTTGAAAACCCGTGTGCCTGATATGTCCGCCTACCGTAAGCTGCTGGGTGAAACCCTGCTGCGTCTGCCAGGCGTGAACGACACCCGTACCTATGTGGTGATGGAAGAGGTCAAACAGAGCAATCGTCTGGTTATTAAGACGCGCTAACACGGAACAGGTGCAAAATCAGCGTAGTTTGATTACACTCCTGTTAATCCATACAGCAACAGTGCCGGGGAGTCCCGGCACTGTTGTCCGTTTTAGCAAACAGGCAGGATATGCCTGATACCTGGAGAGCCTTTCTTGAGCCAGGAATACACTGAAGACAAAGAAGTCACACTATCGAAGCTAAGCAGCGGACGTCGTCTCCTCGAGGCTTTGCTGATTGTTATTGCCCTTTTTGCCGTCTGGCTGATGGCAGCCTTACTCAGTTTCAACCCCTCGGATCCCAGCTGGTCACAAACTGCATGGCATGAGCCTATCCATAATTTAGGCGGTGTCCCCGGTGCCTGGCTTGCGGACACGCTGTTTTTCATTTTCGGTGTGATGGCCTATACCCTTCCCGTCATTATCATTGGCGGATGCTGGTTTGCGTGGCGTCATCGTCAGAACGATGATTACATCGACTATTTCGCCGTGTCGCTGCGCCTGATTGGCGCGCTGGCGCTGATCCTCACCTCGTGCGGGCTGGCAGCGATTAATGCGGATGATATCTGGTACTTCGCCTCTGGCGGGGTGATCGGCAGTTTGTTGAGCTCTGCGCTACAGCCAATGCTGCACAGCAGCGGCGGCACGCTCGCATTGCTCTGCATCTGGGCGGCCGGGCTGACGTTGTTTACCGGCTGGTCCTGGGTGAGCATTGCCGAGAAAATCGGCAGTTTTATCCTCACTATTCTGACCTTCGCCAGCAACCGTACCCGTCGTGACGATACGTGGGTTGATGAAGACGAGTACGAAGAGGAAGAGGAAGATGACGCGCCTGTGCAGCGTCGCGAGTCTCGTCGTGCGCGTATTCTGCGCGGCGCGCTGGCGCGTCGTCAGCGTGTTGCTGAGAAATTTGCCAACCCGCTTGGCCGTAAAACCGATGCGGCGCTCTTCTCCGGTAAACGCATGGATGAAGACGAGCAGGTGGCGTATCGCGCGGCGGGTGTCGCCGTCGATCCTGACGATGTGCTCTTCTCCGGCAGCCGGGCCATGCCGGGTGACTTCGACGAATACGATCCGCTGTTAAATGGCCACTCGGTTACCGAGCCGGTTGCGGCAGCAGCAGCCGCGACGACCGCTGCGCAGGCGTATGCCGCGCCGGTCGACGCTGTGATGCCATCCGCGCCGGTTTCGCCGCCGGAATCCGTTATTCAGCAGCCGCAGGTTGACTGGCAGACTGCGCCCGGTGTTCACACGCCGGAGCCCGTTATCGCGCCTGAACCTGAAAGCTACGTCCCTGTGCAGCAGGAGCAGTGGCAGCAGCCTTATCAGCCGCCGCAGCCTGCGTATGAACCGCAAAATTACCCGCACGATGAACAGCCGGTGGCCCAGCCTTATCAGGAGTATGTGCCTGAACCGGTTGAACCTGTGCAGCCTTATGTTGAGCCGCAGCCTGAACCTGAAATCGTGGAAGAAGTGAAGCCTGCCCGTCCACCGCTATACTATTTCGAAGAAGTCGAAGAGCGTCGTGCGCGTGAACGCGAGCAGCTGGCTGCCTGGTACCAGCCGGTGCCTGAACCGGTGCAGGAGCCGGTGACGAAAGCGCCTTCTGTTTCCGTTCCACCGATCGACCCGACGCCTGCAGTCGCACCCGTAGCGGAAAGCGTGAAGCAGGCTACCGCGGCCGCTGCCGCGGCTGCACCTGTATTTAGTCTGGCAACAGGGGGCGCGCCACGCCCTCAGGTGAAGGAGGGGATTGGTCCGCAACTGCCTCGCCCTAACCGCGTTCGCGTTCCAACCCGCCGAGAGCTTGCCTCCTACGGTATCAAGCTGCCTTCCCAGCGTATGGCTGAAGAGAAAGCGCGCGAGTCTGACTACGAAGATGACGCCGATGAAATGCAGCAGGACGAGCTGGCGCGCCAGTTCGCAGCGCAGCAGAATCAGCGCTACGGTGAAGAATACCAGCACGATGAACCGGTGCTGGAAGATGAAGAGGACGCGGCAGAAGCAGAACTGGCGCGCCAGTTTGCCGCCACCCAGCAGCAGCGCTATTCCGGTGAGCAACCGGCGGGTGCAAACCCGTTCTCGCTGTCTGATTTTGAATTTTCGCCGATGAAGGATCTGGTGGATGATGGCCCGAGCGAGCCTTTATTTACCCCGAGCGTGATGCCGGAAGCAGCGCCTCTGCGCCAGCAGCCAGCACCACAGACCTACGCGCAGCCTCAACAACCTGTTCAGCAGCCGTATGCGCAACCGCAGCAGGCACCACAGCCGCCGCAGTTCCAGCAGCCTGCGCCTCAGCCGCAGGAGAGCCTGATTCACCCGCTGCTGATGCGTAACGGTGACAGTCGTCCGCTGCAGCGTCCAAGCACGCCGCTGCCGTCTCTGGATCTGTTAACGCCGCCGCCGTCAGAAGTGGAACCGGTCGATACCTTCGCGCTCGAACAAATGGCGCGTCTGGTCGAAGCCCGTCTGGCTGACTTCCGCATCAAGGCGGACGTGGTGAACTACTCGCCGGGTCCTGTTATCACCCGTTTTGAACTGAATCTGGCGCCTGGCGTTAAAGCCGCGCGCATTTCCAACCTGTCCCGCGACCTGGCGCGTTCTCTGTCGACCGTGGCGGTACGTGTGGTGGAAGTAATTCCGGGTAAACCTTACGTTGGCCTTGAGCTGCCGAACAAGAAACGTCAGACCGTCTACCTGCGTGAAGTGCTGGATAACACCAAATTCCGCGATAACCCATCTCCGCTGACCGTGGTGCTTGGCAAAGATATCGCGGGCGATCCGGTGGTGGCGGATCTCGCGAAAATGCCTCACCTGCTGGTCGCGGGTACTACCGGTTCCGGTAAGTCTGTCGGTGTGAACGCCATGATCCTCAGCATGCTGTATAAAGCGCAGCCGGAAGATGTGCGTTTCATCATGATCGACCCGAAAATGCTCGAACTGTCGGTCTACGAAGGCATCCCGCATCTGCTGACCGAAGTTGTGACCGACATGAAGGACGCCGCCAACGCCCTGCGCTGGAGCGTCAATGAGATGGAACGCCGCTACAAGCTGATGTCTGCGCTGGGCGTGCGTAACCTGGCCGGTTATAACGAGAAAATCGCCCAGGCGGTGCGCATGGGACGTCCGATTCCGGATCCTTACTGGAAACCGGGTGACAGCATGGATGCCCAGCATCCGGTGCTGGAAAAACTGCCTTATATCGTCGTGCTGGTCGATGAATTCGCTGACCTGATGATGACCGTCGGTAAGAAAGTGGAAGAGTTGATTGCCCGTCTGGCGCAGAAAGCGCGTGCGGCCGGTATTCACCTTGTGCTGGCGACCCAGCGTCCTTCCGTAGACGTTATTACCGGCCTTATCAAAGCGAACATTCCGACGCGTATCGCCTTTACCGTATCAAGTAAAATTGACTCCCGTACCATTCTTGACCAGGGCGGCGCAGAGTCGCTGCTGGGTATGGGTGACATGCTCTATTCCGGCCCGAACTCCACCTCTCCGGTGCGTGTCCACGGTGCGTTCGTCCGCGATGAGGAAGTTCACGCCGTCGTGCAGGACTGGAAAGCGCGCGGTCGTCCACAATATGTTGACGGCATTACCAGCGATACGGAAAGCGAAGGCGGTGGCGGTGGCTTCGACGGCGGCGAAGAGCTGGATCCGTTATTCGATCAGGCGGTTAGCTTCGTTACCGAAAAACGCAAAGCGTCCATCTCTGGGGTGCAGCGTCAGTTCCGCATCGGCTATAACCGCGCGGCGCGTATCATCGAGCAGATGGAAGCGCAGGGCATTGTGAGCGAGCAGGGGCATAACGGTAACCGCGAGGTGCTGGCACCGCCGCCGTTTGATTAACCTTCAGCGATTGCAAAGAAGGGTAAATCAGCCAAAATTAAGCATTTTCTTCTGTCGCCTGCCTTCGGGCAGGTCCAGAATAGAAGACGGAAACCCCATATCGGGAAGACGTATTTTAAGGAATAACAATGAAAAAAATCGCCATCGCCTGTGCATTACTCACCAGTTTTGTCGCCAGCAGCGTCTGGGCTGATGCAGCCAGCGACCTTAAAAGCCGACTGGATAAAGTAAGCAGCTTCCACGCCAGCTTCACGCAAAAAGTGACTGACGGCAGCGGCAACGCGGTGCAGGAAGGCCAGGGAGATTTGTGGGTAAAACGCCCGAATCTGTTCAACTGGCACATGACCCAGCCGGATGAGAGCATCCTGGTGTCTGACGGCAAAACCTTATGGTTCTTCAACCCGTTCGTTGAGCAGGCTACGGCGACCTGGCTGAAGGATGCCACCAGCAATACGCCGTTTATGCTGATTGCCCGTAACCAGGCCAGCGACTGGCAGCAGTACAATATTAAACAAACGGGTGACGAGTTTGTCCTGACGCCGAAAGGTAGCAACGGCAACCTGAAGCAGTTCACCATTAACGTAAGCACCAACGGTACCATTAATCAGTTCGGCGCGGTTGAGCAGGACGATCAGCGCAGCAGCTACCAGCTTAAATCTCAGCAGAACGGCGCCGTTGATGCATCGAAATTCACCTTTACCCCGCCGCAGGGCGTAACGGTGGACGACCAACGCAATAAGTAAGAGGCGTGAGTGGGCAATCTGTCGCTCGATTTTTCAGATAACGCGTTTCAACCTCTGGCCGCTCGCATGCGGCCAGAAAATTTAGCGCAGTACATCGGCCAGCAGCACCTGCTGGCTGCCGGTAAGCCATTGCCGCGCGCTATTGAGGCCGGGCATCTTCACTCCATGATCCTCTGGGGCCCCCCTGGTACCGGCAAGACCACGCTTGCAGAAGTGATCGCCCGCTATGCCAACGCGGACGTTGAACGCATCTCGGCGGTCACCTCCGGCGTGAAAGAGATCCGCGAAGCGATCGAGCGTGCGCGGCAGAACCGCAATGCCGGGCGGCGCACCATCCTCTTCGTGGATGAAGTCCACCGCTTCAACAAGAGCCAGCAGGATGCCTTCCTGCCGCATATTGAAGACGGCACGATCTTCTTCATCGGCGCGACCACCGAAAACCCGTCGTTTGAGCTGAACTCGGCGCTGCTTTCCCGCGCGCGCGTTTACCTGCTCAAATCGCTGACGACAGAGGATATCGAAAAGGTTCTTACTCAGGCGATGGACGACAAAGCGCGGGGCTACGGCGGGCAGGATATCGTTCTGCCTGACGACACGCGTCGTGCGATTGCCGAGCTGGTCAACGGCGATGCGCGTCGGGCGCTGAATACGCTGGAAATGATGGCCGATATGGCCGAAGTCGACGATGCCGGAAAGCGGGTGCTGAAGCAGGAGCTGCTCACCGAAATTGCCGGGGAGCGCAGCGCGCGTTTCGATAACAAAGGCGACCGTTTTTACGACCTGATCTCGGCGCTGCATAAGTCCGTGCGCGGCAGCGCGCCGGATGCGGCGCTTTACTGGTACGCGCGCATTATCACTGCGGGCGGCGATCCGTTATACGTCGCGCGTCGCTGCCTGGCGATTGCGTCAGAAGATGTCGGCAATGCCGATCCTCGCGCCATGCAGGTCGCGCTTTCGGCCTGGGACTGCTTCACCCGCGTTGGACCCGCGGAAGGCGAACGTGCCATAGCGCAGGCGATTGTCTATCTGGCCTGCGCGCCGAAAAGCAATGCGGTTTATACCGCCTTCAAAGCGGCGATGTCCGACGCGCGCGAAAGGCCGGACTACGATGTGCCGGTTCATCTGCGTAACGCGCCGACCAGGCTGATGAAAGAGATGGGTTACGGGCAGGAGTATCGCTACGCTCACGACGAACCCAATGCCTACGCTGCCGGGGAGGAATATTTCCCGCAGGAGATGGCACAAACGCGCTATTATCACCCCACAAACAGAGGTCTTGAGGGCAAGATTGGTGAAAAGCTCACCTGGCTCGCCGGACAGGATCAAAATAGCCCTATAAAACGCTACCGTTAGTTCAATCGTTGCGGTAATGTTGGCAATGTATCCTTGTGGCCGCAGGCTGTGGTCACATTTTCCTATTTTAATTCGATAAGCACAGGATAAGCATGCTCGATCCCAATCTGCTGCGTAATGAGCCAGACGCAGTCGCTGAAAAACTGGCACGCCGGGGCTTTAAGCTGGATGTAGATAAGCTGCGCGCTCTTGAAGAGCGTCGTAAAGTTCTGCAGGTACAAACTGAAAATCTGCAGGCAGAGCGTAACTCTCGATCGAAATCCATCGGCCAGGCGAAAGCGCGCGGGGAAGATATTGAGCCATTACGCCTGGAAGTGAACAAACTGGGTGAAGAACTGGATCAGGCGAAAGCTGAGCTGGACGTTCTTCAGGCCGAGATTCGTGATATTGCCCTGGCTATCCCGAATATTCCTGACGACAGCGTGCCTGTCGGCAAAGATGAAAACGACAACGTTGAAGTGAAACGCTGGGGCACGCCTCGTGAGTTTGACTTCGAGGTGCGCGATCACGTGACGCTGGGCGAAATGCACGCGGGCCTGGACTTTGCGGCAGCGGTTAAGCTGACCGGCTCTCGCTTCGTGGTGATGAAAGGCCAGATTGCCCATCTGCACCGTGCGCTGGCGCAGTTCATGCTGGATCTGCACACCGAGCAGCACGGTTACAGCGAAACCTACGTACCGTATCTGGTCAACCACGATACGCTGTACGGTACGGGCCAGCTGCCGAAATTTGCCGGCGATCTGTTCCATACCCGTCCGCTGGACGAAGAAGCAGACAGCAGCAACTACGCGCTGATACCAACCGCTGAAGTGCCGCTGACTAACCTCGTGCGTGATGAGATCATTGACGAAGACGACCTGCCAATCAAACTGACGGCGCACTCTCCGTGCTTCCGTTCTGAAGCCGGTTCTTACGGTCGCGACACGCGCGGTCTGATCCGTATGCACCAGTTCGACAAGGTTGAGATGGTGCAGATCGTTCGTCCTGAAGAATCCATGGACGCGCTGGAAGAGATGACCGGCCACGCTGAGAAAGTGCTGGAGCTGCTGGGTCTGCCGTACCGTCGTATGGCGCTGTGTACCGGTGATATGGGCTTTGGCGCCTGCAAGACCTTCGATCTGGAAGTGTGGGTGCCTGCGCAGAACACCTACCGTGAAATCTCCTCCTGCTCTAACGTCTGGGATTTCCAGGCGCGCCGCATGCAGGCTCGCTGCCGCAGCAAATCTGACAAGAAAACCCGTCTGGTGCATACCCTGAACGGTTCTGGTCTGGCTGTAGGCCGTACGCTGGTTGCCGTGCTGGAAAACTACCAGCAGGCAGACGGTCGTATTGAGATCCCTGAAGTGCTGCGTCCATACATGAAAGGCCAGCAGTACATCGGCTAATATTTGTCTTAAAACAAAAAAGCGCCTCAAGGCGCTTTTTTTATGCCTTTGATTTGATACGAAGCAATAACCTCTCCCTCTAAAGTAGTAATACTCCTCCGAATGAAAGTCAGCACAAAAAGCTGATAACGAAGATATTCGTTATATATAAAACTACATAGCGGTATGCGCCGCCTCTCTTTTCTTTGTGAGCAACCAAAGTGAGTCTCTATGAAAATCAACGCGCCTGAAGCATTAATGGCTGCCGAGGTCACTCGCCGTGGGTTGATGAAAACCACGGCCATAGGCGGCCTGGCCGTAGCCAGCAGTGCCTTCACGCTCCCCTTTACCCGACTGGCGTCGGCGGCAGAGGCTCTGTCTCCGGCCACTGCCCCGGAAAAAGTGGTGTGGAGTGCCTGTACCGTAAACTGCGGTAGCCGTTGTCCGCTACGTATGCATGTGGTGGATGGTGAAATTAAATATGTCGAAACCGACAATACCGGGGACGATAACTACGAAGGGTTACATCAGGTCCGTGCCTGCCTGCGTGGTCGCTCCATGCGTCGTCGTGTCTATAATCCGGACCGCCTGAAATACCCGATGAAGCGCGTCGGTAAGCGCGGGGAAGGGAAGTTCGAGCGAATTAGCTGGGATGAAGCCTACGACATCATCGCCACCAATATGCAGCGCCTTATCAAAGAGTACGGCAACGAATCCATCTACCTGAACTACGGCACCGGGACGCTCGGCGGCACGCTGACCCGCTCCTGGCCACCAGGTAAAACGCTGGTGGCGCGCCTGATGAACTGCTGCGGCGGTTATCTCAATCACTATGGTGACTACTCTTCGGCGCAGATCGCAGCAGGCCTGAACTACACCTACGGCGGCTGGGCGGACGGCAACAGCCCGTCTGATATCGAAAACAGTAAGCTGGTCGTTCTGTTTGGTAACAATCCGGGCGAAACCCGCATGAGCGGCGGCGGAGTAACCTACTACCTCGAACAGGCCCGCGCTAAATCCAATGCCCGCATGATCATCATCGATCCGCGCTATACCGACACCGGTGCCGGACGCGAAGATGAGTGGATCCCCATTCGTCCGGGTACCGATGCGGCGCTGGTCTCCGCCCTGGCGTGGGTGATGATCACAGAGAACCTTGTCGATCAGCCTTTCCTGGATAAATACTGCGTCGGCTATGACGAGAAAACCCTGCCCGCCAGCGCGCCGGCAAACGGTCACTACAAGGCGTATATCCTCGGTCAGGGCAGCGACGGCGTGGCGAAAACGCCGGAGTGGGCGTCCACCATCACCGGCATCCCGGCAGAGCGTATCGTTCAGCTTGCGCGTGAGATTGGCTCAGCCAAACCGGCCTATATCAGCCAGGGCTGGGGTCCGCAGCGTCATGCGAACGGCGAAATCGCGACACGTGCCATCTCCATGCTCTCCATTCTGACCGGCAACGTCGGCATTCACGGCGGTAACACCGGCGCGCGTGAAGGCTCATATGAAGTGCCGTTCGAACGTATGCCGACGCTGGATAACCCGGTTCAGACCAGCATCTCCATGTTTATGTGGACCGATGCGATCGAACGGGGTCCGGAAATGACCGCCCTGCGCGACGGCGTACGCGGCAAAGACAAGCTGGACGTGCCGATCAAGATGATCTGGAACTATGCCGGTAACTGTCTCATTAACCAGCATTCAGAAATCAACCGCACCCATGAAATCCTGCAGGATGACAAGAAGTGCGAGATGATTGTAGTGATCGACTGCCACATGACCTCCTCGGCGAAATATGCCGATATTCTGCTGCCGGACTGCACCGCCTCTGAGCAGATGGATTTCGCGCTGGACGCCTCCTGCGGCAACATGTCCTACGTGATCTTTACTGACCAGGCGATTAAACCGCGCTTCGAGTGCAAAACCATCTATGAGATGACCTCTGAGCTGGCGAAACGTCTTGGCGTTGAGCAGCAGTTTACCGAGGGACGTACTCAGGAAGGGTGGATGCGCCATCTGCATGAACTCTCCCGTAAAGCGATCCCTGACCTGCCGGACTTCGACACCTTCCGCAAGCAGGGTATGTACAAACAGCGCGATCCGGAAGGGCATCACGTAGCGTATAAAGCGTTCCGTGAAGATCCTCAGGCGAACCCGTTGACCACGCCGTCGGGCAAAATCGAAATCTACTCCGAAGAGCTGGCAAAAATCGCGTCGACCTGGGAGCTGCCGGAAGGGGACGTTATCGATCCGCTGCCGATCTACACGCCAGGTTTCGAAAACTACAACGATCCTCTGACGGCGAAATTCCCGCTGCAGCTGACCGGTTTCCACTACAAAGCGCGCGTGCACTCCACCTACGGCAACGTCGACGTGCTGAAGGCCGCCTGCCGTCAGGAGATGTGGATCAACCCGATGGATGCTAAAGCACGCGGCATCAGCAATGGCGATCGCGTACGCATCTTCAACGGTCGCGGCGAGGTGCACATTGAGGCCAAAGTGACGCCGCGCATGATGCCAGGCGTGGTGGCGCTGGGGGAAGGGGCCTGGTACAGCCCTGATGCCAACCGCATCGACCAGGCGGGCAGTATTAACGTGCTGACCACGCAGCGTCCGTCGCCGCTGGCGAAGGGCAACCCATCCCACACAAACCTTGTCCAGGTTGAAAAGGTTTAAGGAGTAGCCGATGACAACCCAGTATGGATTTTTTATTGATTCCAGCCGTTGCACCGGGTGCAAAACCTGCGAGCTGGCCTGTAAAGATTACAAAGACCTGACCCCGGACGTCAGTTTCCGCCGCATCTATGAATACGCCGGGGGCGACTGGCAGGAAGATAACGGCGTCTGGCATCAGAACGTCTTTGCGTACTACCTGTCGATTGCCTGTAACCACTGTGAAGATCCGGCATGTACCAAGGTCTGCCCGAGCGGAGCGATGCACAAGCGCGAAGACGGTTTTGTGGTGGTGGATGAAGATGTCTGCATCGGCTGTCGCTACTGCCATATGGCCTGTCCATACGGCGCGCCGCAGTACAACGCTGCCAAGGGCCATATGACCAAATGCGATGGTTGCCACACCCGCGTAGCGGATGGCAAAAAGCCGATTTGCGTCGAGTCCTGTCCGCTGCGCGCGCTGGACTTCGGCCCGATTGAAGAGCTGCGTCAGAAACACGGTCAGCTCGCCGCCGTGGCACCGCTGCCGTCTGCGCACTTCACGAAGCCGAGTATTGTGATTAAACCTAACGCCAACAGCCGTCCTACAGGTGACACCACCGGCTACCTGGCAAACCCGAAGGAGGTGTGAGATGGGAAGTGGATGGCATGAATGGCCGCTGATGATCTTCACGGTCTTTGGTCAGTGCGTGGCGGGCGGCTTCATTGTGCTCGCGCTGGCGTTGTTGAAAGGTCAGCTCAATGCTGAACAGCAGCAGCGTTTAGTGTTGAGCATGTTTGGCCTGTGGGTGCTGATGGGGATTGGCTTTATCGCCTCAACGCTGCACCTGGGCTCGCCGATGCGCGCGTTTAACTCTCTGAACCGCGTGGGAGCCTCATCACTGAGTAACGAGATTGCCAGTGGCGCAATTTTCTTTGCCGTCGGTGGGCTAGGCTGGCTGCTGGCCGCTATGAAGAAGTTGCCTGCGGGTCTGCGCAGCCTGTGGCTGATCCTGACCATGGTGCTGGGCGTGGTGTTCGTATGGATGATGGTGCGTGTCTATAACACCATTGATACCGTCCCCACCTGGTACAGCGTCTGGACGCCAATGAGCTTCTTCCTGACGATGTTTATCGGCGGGCCGCTGCTGGGCTACCTGCTGCTGCGCGTGGCGGGCGTAGACGGGTGGGCAATGCGTTTGCTGCCCGCGGTTTCGCTGCTGGCGCTGGTAGTGAGTGCGATGGTTGCCCTGATGCAGGGTTCTGAACTGGCAACCATTCACAGCTCTATCCAGCAGGCCTCTGCCCTGGTGCCGGACTACGGTTCTCTGATGGCCTGGCGTATCGTTCTGCTGGTCGCCGCGCTGGTATTCTGGATTGCCCCTCAGCTCAAAGGTTATCAGCCTGCGCTGCCGTTGTTGTCACTGGCTTTTGTGCTGGTACTGACGGGTGAACTGATTGGTCGCGGCGTGTTCTACGGGTTGCATATGACCGTTGGTATGGCTGTCGCCAGTTAACGGTGTATTGGGTTATATCAAGCCGGGCCTGAGTGCCCGGCTTTTGCTTTTTTCGATCATGAAATTTTTCGACTGTCGTTTTGTTTTAATTTTGCCCATTAATAAATGAAAACAGAGACATAATTAATATCTATAGCAGGCGTGGCATTAGCAGGATAAGTTTTTTAAATCGACAGGGAACATATTGTGCGAGGCGGCTAAATCAGTGGATTGACTTTGTTTTTGCCAGTGGCATGATGCGCACGAAATCTGAACTTCCTCACGGTTTTTAATCCATGACCACCTATACCCGGCCAGTGCTGCTGTTGCTCTGTGGCCTGCTTCTGTTGACCCTGGCGATCGCAGTGTTAAATACGCTCGTCCCGCTGTGGCTCGCCCATGAAAACTTACCGACCTGGCAGGTGGGTATGGTCAGCTCGTCCTTTTTTACCGGGAACCTGCTGGGTACGCTGGTGACCGGGAGCCTGATTAAGCGCTTTGGCTTTAACCGCAGCTATTATCTGGCCTCGCTGATTTTCGCCGCCGGGTGTGCCGGGCTGGGCCTGATGGTCGGCTTCTGGAGCTGGATGGCATGGCGCTTTATCGCTGGCGTAGGCTGCGCGATGATTTGGGTGGTGGTTGAAAGTGCGCTGATGTGCAGCGGCACCACCCGCAACCGCGGTCGGCTGCTGGCGGCCTATATGATGGTTTACTACGTCGGCACCGTGCTGGGACAACTGATGGTCAGCAAGCTGCCAACCGACCTGATGAGCGTTCTGCCGTGGGTAACGGGCATGGTGCTGGCCGCGATCCTGCCGCTGCTCTTCACGCGCATTGTGAACCAGAACAGCGAGCATCAGGAAGCGACCCACGTCTGGCCAATGCTCAGACTGCGTCAGGCGCGTCTGGGCGTTAACGGCTGCATTATCTCGGGTATTGTGCTGGGCTCGCTCTATGGCCTGATGCCGCTCTATCTTAATCATCAGGGCGTCAGCGATTCCGGAATTGGCTTCTGGATGGCGGTCATGGTAAGCGCGGGTATTGTCGGGCAGTGGCCGATTGGCCGTCTGGCGGATCGTTTCGGTCGTCTGCTGGTGCTGCGCGTTCAGGTCTTCGTGGTTATCATGGGATGCCTTGCCATGCTCAGCAACGCCGCGATGGCGCCTGCGCTGTTTATTCTCGGGGCCGCCGGCTTTACGCTCTATCCGGTTGCGATGGCCTGGGCCTGTGAGAAAGTAGAACATCACCAGCTGGTGGCAATGAACCAGGCGCTGTTACTGAGCTATACCATCGGCAGTTTATTAGGGCCGACGTTTACCGCGATGCTGATGCAGAATTACTCTGATAATTTATTGTTTATCATGATCGCCAGCGTATCGTTTATTTATCTTTTAATGCTGCTGCGCAAAGCGGGAGAGCACCCAACGCCAGTGGCACATGCCTGATTAAATAAAAGCCTGTCGATGACAGGCTTTTTTGTCCCCATTACAACTAAGAGTTTTACTTATTGTTTGTTTATTGCGTCAGACGATAATTCATGTGAGTCCTACCACTATAAGGCAGCAATCATGTCTATTCGTCGTTTTTCCACTACCGCACTGGCCGTAGTGTTGTCTTTAACGTTTGCAACGGCTCCGGTCATGGCTAATCCTGGCAACGGGAATGGCAATGGTCACGGAAACGGTGGCGGACAGGGTAACAGCGGCAGTCATGGTAACGGGAATTCTGGTAATCATGGCAATAAGCAAAATAACGGTCAGGATAACCCTGGAAAATCGGATAAGAGCGTTAAAAGCAGTAAAGATGTTGGTAACGATGTCGACGCTCGCGTGAGTTTCGATCATGCCCGCCATCTGGCGCTGAATTATGGCTTAACGGGCTATAAGTCTCTGCCTCCGGGTATCGCGAAAAACCTGGCGCGCGGTAAGCCGTTGCCTCCGGGCATTGCGAAGAAAACCGTGCCGGCCTCTATGCTGGGTCAGCTTCCTTCCTATCCAGGCTATGAGTGGCGGGTAGTGGGTGACGACCTGGTCTTAATTGCACTGAGTACAGCTATTGTGACGTCCGTTATTAACGGCGTCTTTAAATAGAATATAAAAAGGCCCGGTTCTCACCGGGCCTTTCTTTAATACATTACCTTGTGGCCGTACTGTTCAAGAATACCTTTGACGCGTTCCATCGTCTCTTTCTTCGGCGGCTTCACGCCATCGAGTTTGTACTCTTCACCCATTGCCACCCACTTATGTTTACCCAGCTCGTGATAGGGCAGAAGCTCGATTTTCTCGACGTTGCCCATATCGCGGGTAAATTCCCCGAGGCGGTGCGCGGAGTCGTCGTCATCTGACCAGCCAGGCACCACCACGTAGCGGATCCAGGTTTTAATGCCTTTATCGGCAATGTATTTGGCAAATTCCAGCGTGCGGTGGTTTGAAACACCAACGAGGTTCTGGTGGATCTCATCGTTCATCTGTTTGAGATCGAGCATCACCAGATCGGTCACTTCGAGCAGCTCGTCAATCACCGGATCGTAGCGACGTACAAAGCCGTTGGTATCGAGACAGGTATGAATGCCTTCTTTGCGGCAGGCGCGGAACCAGTCGCGGACAAATTCAGCCTGCAGAATGGCTTCACCGCCGGATGCGGTGACGCCGCCGCCGGAGGCGTTCATAAAGTGGCGATAGGTCACCACCTCTTTCATCAGATCGTCGACGGTGACTTCTTTACCGCCGTGCGTGTCCCAGGTATCGCGGTTATGGCAGTACAGGCAGCGCATCAGGCAGCCCTGGAAAAAAGTGATAAAGCGGATACCCGGGCCATCGACGGTGCCACAGGATTCAAAGGAGTGAATACGACCAATAGTTGACATTGCGGTGATATCTCCATCATCGGCCCGTCCCGGGCCTGTGTATGCACAGCTCAAAGCCGGCTGTGTTAAGTCTGTTTTGGCTGTTATCCATTCAGTATAGATAGCGGACAAAAGAGACTGAGGTGGAGAGGGTGCTAAAAAGGCCCCACTGACGTGGAGCCTTTATTGTACGCTTGTTAACGCGTGATTTCAGTCAATTCCACTTACATGGACTGAGTGAAAGTACGGGTGATAACGTCCTGCTGCTGTTCTTTAGTCAGGGAGTTAAAACGTACTGCGTAGCCAGATACGCGGATGGTCAGCTGAGGATATTTCTCAGGGTGTTCCATCGCGTCGAGCAGCATTTCACGGTTCATAACGTTCACGTTCAGGTGCTGACCACCTTCGATGGACGCTTCGTGGTGGAAGTAACCATCCATCAGACCCGCGAGGTTAGTTTTACGCACTTCGTCGTCTTTACCCAGCGCGTTTGGCACGATAGAGAAGGTGTAAGAGATACCATCTTTCGCGTAAGCAAACGGCAGTTTAGCAACGGAGGTCAGAGAGGCAACCGCACCTTTCTGGTCACGACCGTGCATTGGGTTAGCACCTGGGCCGAATGGCGCGCCAGCACGACGACCGTCTGGGGTGTTACCGGTTTTCTTACCATACACAACGTTAGAGGTGATGGTCAGAACAGACTGAGTCGGGATAGCGTTACGGTAGGTCGTCAGTTTCTGAATTTTCTTCATGAAACGTTCTACCAGGTCAACCGCCATGTCATCAACACGAGAGTCGTTGTTACCAAACTGCGGATATTCACCTTCGATTTCGAAGTCAACAGCCAGGCCGTCTTCGTCACGAATTGGTTTAACTTTCGCATATTTGATTGCAGACAGGGAGTCAGCAGCAACGGACAGACCAGCGATACCACACGCCATGGTGCGGATAACGTCACGGTCGTGCAGCGCCATCAGAGAAGCTTCGTAGCTGTACTTGTCGTGCATGTAGTGGATAACGTTCAGCGCAGTGACGTACTGTTTAGCCAGCCAGTCCATGAAGTGATCCATGCGGTCCATGACTTCATCGAAGTTCAGAACGTCGCCTTTGATCGGCTCAGACTTAGGACCCACCTGCATTTTCAGTTTTTCATCAACGCCGCCGTTGATTGCGTACAGCATGGTTTTCGCCAGGTTTGCACGCGCACCGAAGAACTGCATTTGTTTACCAACAACCATTGGGCTTACGCAGCAAGCGATAGCGTAATCGTCGTTGTTGAAGTCCGGACGCATCAGGTCATCGTTCTCGTACTGCAGAGAAGAGGTGTCGATGGACACTTTAGCGGCGAATTTCTTGAAGTTCAGAGGCAGTTTTTCAGACCACAGAACGGTGATGTTTGGCTCCGGAGAAGGACCCATGGTGTACAGGGTGTTCAGGAAGCGGAAGCTGTTTTTGGTTACCAGAGTACGGCCGTCAACGCCCATACCACCGATGGATTCAGTTGCCCAGATTGGGTCACCGGAGAACAGCTCATCGTATTCTGGAGTACGCAGGAAGCGAACCATACGCAGTTTCATGACCAGGTGGTCAATCATTTCCTGAGCGTCTTGCTCGGTGATTTTGCCTGCTTTGATATCACGTTCGATGTACGCATCCAGGAAGGTGGATACGCGACCGAAGGACATTGCTGCACCGTTCTGAGACTTAACTGCGGCCAGGTAGCCGAAGTAGGTCCACTGGATAGCTTCCTGAGCGTTGGTAGCAGGACCAGAGATATCGCAGCCATATTTAGCCGCCATCTCTTTGATCTGACCCAGCGCGCGGTGCTGTTCAGCGATTTCTTCACGCAGACGGATAGTCGCTTCCAGGTTTACGCCGTTTTCCAGATCGGACTGCAGAGACACGAACTGAGCGTATTTGTCTTTCATCAGGAAGTCGATACCGTACAACGCAACGCGACGGTAGTCACCGATGATACGGCCACGGCCATACGCATCTGGCAGACCAGTCAGAACGCCAGATTTACGGCAGTTCAGAATGTCTTTGGTGTAAACATCGAATACACCCTGGTTGTGGGTTTTGCGGTATTCGGTGAAGATTTTTTTCAGCATTGGGTCCAGCTCGCGGTTATACGCTTTGCAGGAACCTTCAACCATTTTAATGCCACCGAACGGGATGATTGCGCGTTTCAGTGGTGCTTCAGTCTGCAGACCAACGATTTTCTCAAGGGCTTTGTTGATATAGCCAGCATCGTGAGAAGTGATGGTGGAAGCAACGGAGGTGTCAAAATCAACTGGCGCGTGAGTGCGGTTTTCCAGTTTAACGCCTTCCATTACGCTGTCCCACAGCTTGGTGGTCGCGTCAGTTGCGCCAGCCAGGAAGGATTCGTCACCTTCATACGGGGTATAGTTTTTCTGAATGAAGTCGCGTACGTTTACTTCATTCTGCCAGTCACCTTTCGCAAAACCTTCCCAGGCTGTGGCTAACTTTTCATTAAGCTCGGACATGTAACACCTACCTTCTTAAGTGGATTTTTTATTTACTGCCTGAGAAAACCATCAATGATGATCGTCGCCACGCAGGTAAATGACCCAGTATGTCAACCCAACTAACAGACCCCCACCGATAATGTTCCCGATAGTGACAGGGATCAGGTTATCAGTAATGAAATTCATAATAGTCAGGTGAGAGAAACTTTCCGGGGATGAACCAACTGCGGTCCAGAACTCCGGGCTTGCAAAGTCGCGGATAACAATGCCCATTGGGATCATGAACATATTCGCGATACTGTGCTCAAAGCCGCTGGCAACGAACATCGCAACCGGCAGAACCATAATTAAGGCTTTGTCCATCAGGCTACGACCCGAGTAGCTCATCCATACAGCCAGGCAGACCATCAGGTTAGCGAGGATGCCGAGAGCAACGGCTTCGATAAATGTGTGGTGCATTTTGTGGTCGGCGGTTTGCAGGACGTTAAGGCCCCAGCCACCGTTGGCGGTCATGTACTCGCCAGAAAGCCACATCAACAAAACAAAGAGCAGACAGCCAACCAGGTTACCCACGTAGACGTTAAGCCAGTTACGTGCCAGCTGACCCCAGGTAATTCTTCCGCTGGCCTTGGCCACGACAATCAGCACCGTTGAGGTGAAGAGGTCGGCGCCGCAGATGACGCAGAGAATCAGACCCAGTGAGAAGCAAATGCCGCCAATCAGTTTGGCCATGCCGAAAGGCATTCCGGCAGTACCGGTGGTGGCGGTGATATAGAAGACGAAAGCGATAGAGATGAACACACCAGCCGTGATCGCCAGATAGAACGTCTTCATCGGGTGTTTCGTTGCTTTATAGACACCCGCTTCTTCGGCAACTTTAGCCATTGCAGCGGGGAGTAAAAGATCAAAAGGGTTGTCAGCTTTCACACTAACTCTCTCTTTATTAAGTCGGCGACGAGATACTAACAAAGCATTATAGAAGAGAAATTGATATAGATCATATCTCGCCTGGCTTATAGGCCCGCAGTGTGTATGGTTTTACGACAAATGCGGAGTAAGTATTTGATTATCCGTATAAAAATAAATTTTAAAAGTTATGAAAAGAGTTGAATTTTTTCGTTCAGCCACCTCTGAAACAGTTAATTAATATGGAGTATTAACCATAAAAAGTAACAGTAAAGCCCAGATCAATATTATTATATTTACCCGTATTTAACTTTATTATTACAATCAACAATCATTGCCGAAGAAAATAAAAAACGGGGCAATGAAATTGCCCCGTAATATAGCCCAGACGATTGAATACGCCTACTGCTGATAATGTTATGTGCGCTTATTTTGACCAGTAAGCGGCTTTTGCTTTCTGCAGCTTTTCGTAGGCCTTCAGCAGCGACTGATGCGCCGGGAAGGCTTTCAGATCGCTATCAACAGCCTGCAGGCCATAGAACGGCGCTTCGCCGCTCAGGGCCGCGCTGGCTGCTTCTACGGCCTCAGCCCCGTACATACGCACGAAAGCATTCAGGTATTGCAGCGGTTCGCGATCCTCTTCCTGTGCAAGCAGCAGCAGGGTTTGCAGGCAACGGTAATAGTTGGTGCGCTCGGCAGAGAAGACCGACTGGTTGAATTCCATGGTCCACTCGGTCCAGGCCAGAGCCTGATCCAAATCGCCACCCGCCAGGGCCAGCATTGCTTTCAGCTCACCGATACGCAGGGTATACCAGCCGTTGTCTTTACCGGTCGCCAGACCCAGCAGTTCGCGTACGCGGGTGAAGTCATCGTGGCCTTCTTCGTCCAGTTGGGCGATCAGGTTTAGATAATCTTCTTTCTCCCATTCGCTGCCCGGCAGTGCCAGCAGCGTTTCGCGCAGGTGTGCACCCATGCTGTTATTCGCCAGCCACAGATCTTCAGCAGGGTAGATGTCGGACATGCCCGGAACAATAATGCGGCACGCGTAGACGCCAAGATGCTCGTAATCGGCAATGTACACTTCCTGATCTTCTGCGTTGAAGATCGCCATCAGCGTGGCGAACTCTTCTTCCGTGGTTCCGGCAAAGCTCCAGTCCACGAACGGATAGTCGGCGTCCTGCTTGAACATATCCCAGGAAATTAAGCCGCTGGAATCGATGAAGTGGGTTTCAAGGTTGGTATGCTCGGCCACTTCTTCATCGTCAAACGTTGGCGGGGTGAAGACGTCGAGATCTTTCAGGCTACGGCCCTGCAGCAGCTCGGTGACGGTACGCTCCAGCGCCACGCCGAAGTCCGGGTGCGCGCCGAAGGAGGCGAAGCAGGTGCCGTTGGT
>NZ_QPFW01000220.1:0-41959 GCF_008122455.1 Enterobacter sp. C6 | reverse complement strand
GGCGCGGCGTGGCGCATGTCATCGCCATTGACGACGCTGACCGCGGCCGAGGTATCCAGCTCCGATACGGTTTGCGGCGTGGCGCTGACGATCATGGTCTGTTCCTCCGCGCTCATAGCGGTGAGCGGCGCGAAAGTAACGGGAACCAGCAGCAGCGGGAGAGAGGCCTTACGGGCAGAAATGATTTTCATGAATAAAACCGGTTGTGGTGTATAAACGAACCAAATGGAACATGTCCATACATGTTAAAGGTTTTGTAAATGTTTTGAAAACTATAACCGCACATTGCGTTAATGAAAGGTGGTGTGGGAAAGAAAAACTCCACATTCATCTGATTAATGATTACTATTCTCATTATCAAAAGGCAATGCCATGACGTTGTCTGCCGGAAGTGATGTCAGCCCAAACCCCACTTTTCAGAAAAGGAATTGTTATGTCTTTACGTCATCTGTGCTCGCCGCGTCTGAGCCTGTCACTGCTGTCTGCCACTTTACTGCTTGCCGGGACGTTCCAGGCGCATGCCGCCGAAGAGGTGCTGCGTAAAGCGGTGGGCAAAGGGGCGTATGAAATGGCCGTGAGCCAGCAGGAGAATGCGCTGTGGGTGGCGACCTCGCAAAGCCGCAAAACCGATAAGGGCGGGGTTGTTTACCGTCTTGATCCGGTCACGCTGGACGTGACGCAGGCGATTCACAGCGATCTGAAACCCTTTGGTGCCACTCTCGACAGCGCGACGCAAACCCTGTGGTTTGGCAACACCATCAACGGCGCGGTAACCGCGATTGATGCAAAAACGGGCGACGTAAAAGGACGTCTGGTGCTGGACGGGCGTCAACGCAGCGAAACCGTCAAACCGCTGCAGCCGCGCCAGCTGGTGGCTGATGACGCGAACAACACGATTTACATCACCGGTGTCGGCAAAGAGAGCGTGATTTGGGTCGTGGATGGCGCAACGCTGAAGCTGAAAGAGACCATTGCCAATACTGGCACCTACAGTACCGGTCTGGCGCTGGATGCGCAGGCGAAACGTCTCTATACCACGAATGCGGACGGTGAACTGGTGACGATTGATACGGCCAGCAACAAGATTATCAGCCGTAAAAAAGTGCAGGACGACGGGAAAGAGCACTTCTATCTGAACCTGAGCCTCGACGCTGCCGGTCAGCGTGCGTTCCTGACTGATTCAAAACAGCCGGAAGTGCTGGTAGTGAGCCTGAAAGACGGCAGCGTGCTCGAGAAAATCGCCGCGCCGGAATCCCTGGCGGTCCTGTTTAACCCGGCCCGCAACGAAGCCTACGTGACCCACCGTGAAGCCGGCAAGGTGAGCGTGATTGATGCGAAAACGTATAAGGTTACTAAAACGTTCGACACGCCGGTCTACCCGAACAGCCTGGCGCTTTCTGCCGATGGTAAAACGCTGTATGTGACGGTGAAACAAAAATCCACCCGCCAGCAGGAAGCCACCCAGCCTGACGATGTCATTCGTATCGCGCTGTAAGATAAAAAAAGGGAAGGCATTTGCCTTCCCTTTTTAATGCTTTCTGGATGCTTAACGCGAGGTTTCTTCTACCAGCGGCGCGTCGTGTTTTTCATCGTCGTGATGAACCGGCGCGGTGCTGTGGATCTCGTGAACGCGCTTACGCACGCCGAACCAGCCGGCAATCAGCAGTACCGCCAGCAGCGGAATCGTCGCGATGGTGTAGGTACCGTTCGGATAGTCGAACGCCATCAGCACCAGCACGCTGAACAGGAAGAGCAGAGTGAGCCAGGAGGTCACCGGTGCGCCCGGCATCTTGAAGCTCACATCAGCCGCTTTGCCTTCTTTAATCGCCTTGCGCAGACGCATCTGGCAGACCACGATAAAGCCCCAGGAAGCGATAATCCCCAGTGCAGCCACGTTCAGAACGATCTCAAATACGCGGGACGGCACCAGATAGTTCAGGAACACGCCAAAGACGTAAACCACCAGCGTTGCCAGAATCCCTGCATAGGGAACCTGCTGCTTGCTCATCTTCGACATGAACTTCGGCGCGGAACCGCCCATCGACATGGAGCGCAGGATACGACCGGTAGAGTAAAGGCCGGAGTTCAGGCTGGAGAGCGCCGCCGTCAGGACCACGATGTTCATGATGCTGCCCACGTAAGGCACGCCCAGCTTAGAGAAGAAGGTCACGAACGGACTCTGGCCCGCCTGATAGGCAGTCCATGGCAGCAGCAGAACCAGCAGCACCACGGAACCGACGTAGAACAGACCGATACGCCAGATCACGCTGTTGATGGCTTTTGGCACCATCGTCTGCGGATCTTTACATTCACCTGCCGCGGTGCCCACCAGTTCGATAGAGGCGAAGGCGAACACGACGCCCTGAACCAGTACCAGCGCAGGCAGCAGACCGTGCGGGAAGAATCCGCCGTTATCGGTTATCAGGTGGAAGCCGGTGGCATTGCCATCCAGCGGCTTACCGCTGCCGAGGAAGACGGTACCCACGACCAGGAACACCACGATGGCCAGCACTTTTACCAGCGCAAACCAGAACTCCATCTCCGCGAACCACTTCACGCCGATCATGTTCATGGTGCCGACAATCGCCAGCGCGCCAAGCGCAAAGACCCACTGCGGCACATCACCAAACGCGCCCCAGTAGTGCATATACAGCGCAACGGCGGTGATATCGACAATACCTGTCATCGCCCAGTTGACGAAGTACATCCAGCCCGCAACGTAGGCCGCTTTTTCACCGAGGAATTCACGGGCGTAAGAGACGAAGCTTCCGCTGGAAGGGCGATGCAGTACCAGTTCGCCCAGTGCACGAAGAATGAAGAAAGAGAAGATCCCGCACACCAGATAGACCAGGGCGAGAGCCGGGCCAGCCATCTGCAGGCGTGCACCAGCACCTAAAAACAGACCCGTTCCGATAGCGCCGCCGATGGCGATCATTTGAACCTGACGGTTGCCCATCGCTTTGTGGTAGCCCTCTTCGTGAGAGTTCAACCAGCGACGTTTAGCAGCATGATGATCGGCTGCGCTTTTATTGCTTGTTTTCATTGAGTTACCTGTTTGCCTGTCTGAACCATTATCGTGATAGTCCTGCCTGGCAGAAAGCAATACAAACGATTGCTTCTGCGCAAACACATGTCGCCTTCCCAGTCATTCTGCGTATGGATAAGGCGAAACATGGCGAGGCATCCTACCTGCAATTCATAAGCGACGCAAAATATAACCGTGCCGAAAGTGATGCACGTCGAAGGAAATCGTGTGGTCAGAGCAGACGGGGATCACAACACGCTGAATCGTGATGAGTTTTTAGTCAAAACAATGGCGAGGTTGATTATTTAATCATCAGATTCTCTTAATTATTACCAGATGGTATAAATTTTTGCTGCTGCAGGGCATCGAGAAGTAACCTGAACGCGGTTGTGTGCTGCCGGCGGCTCGGATAATAGAGGTGGTATCCTTCAAACGTGGGGCACCACGATTCAAGGACCCTGACCAGCCGTCCCTGATTCAGAGCGTCCAGAACCGAGGACTCGGGCACGTAGGCTAATCCGAGACCATTCTCCGCGGCGTCGATGCGCTGCGACAGGTTATTCAGCGTAAGCTGTCCGTCAACCCGCACGCGAAGCTCGCGCCCGTCGCGCTCAAATTCCCAGTTATACAATCCCCCTCGGGTGGGCAGGCGGAGATTGATACAGCGGTGTTCACCCAGCTGCTCCGGCACGAGCGGCACGCCAAAACGAGCCAGGTAATCCGGGGAGCCGACGACCGCCATGCGCATGTCCGGCGCAATCCGCACCGCAATCATGTCTTTTGCCACCTGTTCACCCAGGCGAACCCCTGCGTCGAAGCGGCCATCTACGATATCTGTCAGGCCATTGTCGACCATCACTTCGACGTTAATGTCAGGATATTGCAGCATAAAAGCCTTTAGGACCGGCCAGAGCACGGCATCCATCGCGTGCTCGCCGGCGACGATGCGGATAGCGCCTGCGGGTTTGTCGTGGGTGCTGCGAAGCGCCGTGAGTTCCTGTTCGATCTCCAGCAGATGCGGGCTGAGGCGCGAAAAAAGCTGCTCACCCGCGGGTGTCGGAACCACGCTGCGGGTTGTGCGGGTTAACAGGCGAACGTCTAATCGCGCCTCAAGCTTGCGCATCGCATGGCTCAGTGCCGATTGCGAGACGCCCAGCTGCGCCGCTGCGCGCGTAAAGCTACGCTCGCGGGCCACCACCATAAAGGAGAGCAGATCGTTGAAATTATCTTTTAGCATCGCGGTTCTATTTATGAGTTTCAGTCATGTGTCCTATCTGATTATGCACCCTAATGCTGCCGAGTGCTTTGCGCTACTGTTAACGCAACAGTCAACGAGGAGCAAAAGATGAAAATTATCCGCAGCGGTTCAATACCTTCAGTACGAGGACCGGAAGCCTGGTTTACCGGGACTGTTCGGATTGACGCACCCTTTCAGGCGACCGAACCTGACAGCGTCGGCGGGGCAACCGTAACCTTTGAGCCGGGCGCGCGCACGGCCTGGCATACGCATCCCCTGGGACAAACGCTGATTGTGACGCAGGGGCGCGGCTGGTTACAGGAGTGGGGCAAAGAGGCGGAAATTCTGAATCAGGGCGATATCGCCTGGATCCCACCCGGCGTGAAGCACTGGCACGGCGCAAATGCGCAAACGGCGATGACGCATCTTGCCATCGCCGAAGCGGTAAACGGCAGCCCGGTAACATGGCTGGAAAAAGTGACTGACGAGCAGTACCCGAACGGCTAACCGCCAAAAACGGAAATTGCCTGCTGCAGGCGCGTCGTCCGCTGCGTCAGGTGATTCGCAGCGTGAGTGACGTTATCCACCATCCCCGTATTGCTCTGGGTCATTGCGCCGATACGGGAGAGGGAGGCGTTGATCAGCGTCAGCGCCTGGGTTTGTTCCTGCGTGGCGTGGCCGATCTCCTTAATCAAGGTGGAAACCTGCAGAACATGGTCGATCATGACCGTCAGCTGTGATTCGGTTTGTACCACCTTCTCCACGCCAGCGTTGACGCTGGCAACGTTTTTCTCGATCAGCGCTTTGATCTCTTTCGCCGCCGTCGCGGAGTGCTGCGCAAGATTGCGCACCTCAGCCGCCACCACGGCAAAGCCGCGCCCGGCTTCACCCGCGCGCGCCGCTTCCACGGCGGCATTCAGCGCAAGAATATTGGTCTGGAAGGCAATGCGATCGATAACGCTGATAATATCGACGATCTGGCCGTTATCCTGCGACACGGACTGCATCATACCGATGGTCTCTTTCATCATCGCTTCACCGCAGTGGGCGCTGTCGCTGGTGCGATCCGCCATCTGGATCGCTTCATTCGCGGTTTCTGCCGTCTGCTTCACCGCGCTGGCGATCTCTTCCACCGCAGATGCGGTTTGCTGCAGAAAGTCTGCGGTTTCTTCAGAGCGCGTTTGCAGCGCCGCACCTTCTTTCGCGACCTGCTGGCTGATGGTGCCAATCCCGCTGATTTGCGCCCCGACATCGTCAACCAGCGAATTCAGGTTCAAACCTGATTGATTCACCAGGCGCATCATCAGCCCGATGTCATCGATCCTGTCAAAATGGTAATAGTCCGTTTTACGTCCTGAAACCACGCGCTGCATCTGTTGAACAATAGATTTTACCGGCCGTGCGATCTGCGCGTGAAGATAACAGGCAAGGGCAGAAAAGAGCAGCGCCAGACTCCCCGACTGCACAAGTTTATCAGGGAAGAAATACACCGCCAGGCAGGAGAGTAACGCTGTCGTTGCAATACCAAGATGGATTCGTTTACAGGTGCTGAGACATTTAAAAAGCGACATAAAGGAAAATAAACCGCGTCGAACCAACAGTCCTTTATAAAAACGATAATGTTTTAATTCGTTATTACGCACTTTTGCATACAGTTTTTCACTGGCTGCGATCTCTTCCCGTGCGGGGATATTTCGCACCGAAATATAGCCCGTCAGGGATCCACCCTGCCAGACCGGCGTCACGTTGGCCCGCACCCAGTAGTGATCGCCATTATGACGACGGTTCTTCACCAGCCCTGTCCAGGTCTCGCCCTGCTGCAGGGTAAACCACATGTCGCCAAACGCTTCGGCAGGCATGTCGGGATGGCGGATGAGGTTATGCGGCTCACCAAGAAGATGTTCTTCTTTATATCCGCTGGCTTCAATAAAAGCGGAATTAGCATAGGTAATATGACTTTTTGTATCGGTGGTCGACATTAACGTCGAACCATCGTTAAGCAAATACTCGTTTTGTGTAACGGGAGTGTTACGCCTCATGAGTAACTCCATGATGTTGTGCAAGAATAAAAAAACGTCCGGAAAGCACTCCGGCAAGATTAATGAGATTATTTTTATAACTGTCTGCTGCTTATTCTCTCTGAATTTTTGGCTGTCTGAAATACTCGCTACATATTATTTTTAAACGGTTAACGCTATCGAATGTAATAAAAATGAAAACATTTTCAGGGGCGTTTTTGGGAGGCGCTGTAAATAAATGACATAAGCCAAACTGTAAGAGGGAGATCGCTTCCCGGGAAAAATTGTCATGCTGAAATAGCGTTTCGTTAACAGGATGAAAACGCTATGATTGGTCACATTTTCGTAAATACAGGGAGGCTGAGGTGAAAATTAACGTCATAGGAACCAGCGGAAGTGGAAAAAGCACGCTGGCGAAGCAGATTGCGACCGAACTGGCTATTCCCTGTATCGAGATGGACAGACTTTACTGGCAGGCTGACTGGCAGGGCACGCCGGACGACGAGTTTCAGGCAAAGCTGGAGCAGGCGCTACAGGCGTCGCCAGACTGGGTGCTGGACGGTAACTACAACCGCACGCGGCCTGTGAAATGGCGCGATGTAGATGTGGTGGTGTGGGTGGATTATGGGTTTATCCGCACCCTCTGGCAGGCCGTCACCCGAGCAATAAAGCGGGCCTGGCATAAGCACGAGCTCTGGCCGGGAACGGGGAATAAAGAGAGTTTCCGGCGCGCGTTCTTCAGCAGAGAATCGATTATCATCTGGACGATGAAAACCTGGCGTAACAACCGCACGCGCTATGAAGCCGATCTGCAAAACCCGCAATATAGCCATATTCGCTTCGTCCGCATTACCCGTCGGGAGCAGGTGGAAACGCTGATTGCCTCCTTAAAGTCTTATCCTTAGCATGGTTTTATATATCTGTTTTCCGGCAAACTAAATGTAAATTAATTGTTTCTCAGTGGTGAAATGCGCCTTTAATAATGACGACATGTTAAGTCAAACGAGAACGCAACATGTCATGGCGAATCAGCATTCTGGATAAAAGCCCCATCGCTGAAAACGAAACGGCTGCCGATGCACTGGCGCGTACCCTGGCGCTGGCGCAGCAGGCAGAAAATCTGGGCTATCATCGTTTCTGGATTGCCGAACACCACAACACCCCACAGCTTGCCAGCCCTTCCCCGGAGCTGCTGATTGCCTGGATCCTCGGGCAAACCACGCGCATTCGCGTCGGGTCCGGCGGCGTAATGCTTCAGCACTACAGCCCCTATAAAGTCGCCGAGAACTTCAACGTGCTGGCCGCGCTGGCGCCTGGCCGCGTGGATCTCGGCGTCGGGAAGGCCCCCGGCGGACTACCGCTCTCAACCCGCGCGCTGCAGCAGGGCCTGAATCAACAGGAAAAGGGCAGTTTTGCCGAACAGCTGGCCCAGCTCGACAGCTGGATCCGTCCTGAGCATCACGCTATTGAAGAAGCCGTCCGCGCCACGCCGCTGCCGCCGCTGCCTGCGGAGGGTTTCCTGCTGGGCGCGAGTACCGAAAGCGCGCTGCTGGCCGCCAGGCTCGACTGGCACTTTGTGTTTGCCGCACACCTGAACGGTGACCCGGATCTGCTGCGTGAGGTGGTATCGACCTGGCGTGAGAACAGCGCGCGGGACGTGATAGTGGCAGTACAGGCGATTGTCGCGCCGACGCAGGCCGAGGCAGACGCGCTGGCGCAGAAGGTCGAGGTGTGGGGCGTTGAGCTGGCAAACGGGCAGCGCGTCACCGTGGCCAGCGAAGAGCAGGCCTACGCCTTTGCACGCCAGGCGGGCAGCGAGCCGGTGCGCATTGCACGTCGGGCGCAGTCGCTGCTGGCGGGTACCGCTGAGTCGGTAGTGGAACAGCTCAACGCGCTGCATCAGCAGTGGGGCATTGACGAATTTATCATCGACACGCCGGTAGCGGAGGGAGCAACGCGCGTCGCGTCGCTGCGCCTGCTCGCCGAGGCGCGTCTTAACAGGGAGGTCACCGTATGAGCTTTGGCGAACAGCTGATTGCCTGGCGTCGCGAACTGCACCAGAACCCGGAGCTCTCCGGCCAGGAAGTGGAGACCACGACGCGCCTGCGCCAGTGGCTGACGAATGCCGGGATTACCCCGCAGCCTTACGACCTGTCTACCGGGCTGGTGGCGGAAATCGGCTCGGGCAGCAAACTGATTGCGCTGCGGGCGGATATTGATGCCCTGCCGATTGAAGAGCGCAGCGGCGTGCCGTTTAGCTCGCAGCGTGCAGGCGTAATGCATGCCTGCGGACACGATATCCACACCAGCGTCATCCTCGGCGCCGCGTTAAAGCTGAAAGAGCGAGAGGCCTCGCTTAACGGCCGGGTGCGGATCCTGTTTCAGCCTGCCGAAGAGAACTTCGGCGGTGCGAAGAGCATGGTGCGCGCCGGTGCCTTACGCGATGTCAGCGCGATTTTCGGTATGCACAACGAGCCCGGCCTGCCGGTCGGTGAGTTCGCTACCCGAGGCGGTCCGTTCTATGCCAACGTCGACCGCTTTGTGATCCGCATTACCGGTAAGGGCGCGCACGCCGCACGTCCGCATGAAGGCAACGACGCCATTGTGCTGGCGAGCCAACTGGTGACGGCGCTGCAAAGCGTCGCCAGCCGCAACGTCAATACGCTGGATTCGGTGGTGCTGAGCGTGACGCGCATTGCGGGCGGTAACACCTGGAACGTGCTGCCGGAAAGCGTCGAGCTGGAAGGCACGCTGCGTACCCATCGCACGGAAGTGCAGCAGAATGTGAAATCCCGCGTGGGCGAAATCGCTGCCGGTTTTGCCAGCGCCTTCAGCGCGCAGATTGATATCACCTGGTATGCCGGGCCCACCGCGCTGGTGAATGACGAACGCTGGGCCGATTTCGCCACCTCGGTCGCCCGGGACGCCGGATACGAAACCCGGCACGCCGAGCTGCATATGGGCGGGGAAGATTTTGCGGTCTATCTGCAGCAGATCCCGGGGGCGTTTGTCAGCATCGGCAGCAACAGCCCGTACGGTTTACATCATCCGGCATTTAATCCGGATGAAGCCTTAATTGAGCCCGCTGCCCGCTATTTTGCACAGCTTGCGGAAAAAGCCCTGCAACACGTTTAATTCTTAAGAGGTGAATATGTCTGCACATCGTCAACTGCGGCTGGGGACCATTTTGCATGGTGCATCCGGAAATATGTCCGCCTGGCGTCACCCTGAGGCCGTCGCCGATGCCAGTATCAATTTTGATTTCGTCAAATCGACGGCGTTAAAGGCGGAGGAGGGCAAACTCGATTTTTTATTCGTTGCCGACGGTCTCTACATAAACGAGAAATCCATCCCGCATTTTTTAAATCGCTTTGAACCGCTGACGGTGTTATCTGCTCTCGCCAGCATCACCTCGCGCCTGGGGCTGGTGGGAACCTTATCCACCTCCTACAGCGAACCCTTCACCACGGCGCGCCAGTTCGCCAGCCTCGACCACCTCAGCAACGGACGCGCGGGCTGGAACGTGGTGACCTCGCCGCTGGAAGGGTCGGCGAAGAACTTTTCCCGCGAAAAACACCCCGAGCATGCGCTGCGCTACCGGATTGCGGATGAGTATCTCGACGTGGTGAAAGGGCTGTGGGATTCCTGGGAGGGTGATGCGTTCGTACGTAATAAAGAGAGCGGGCAATTCTTTGACGCGTCAAAGCTTCACACCCTGGATCATCACGGTGATTTCTTCCAGGTCGCCGGGCCGCTGAATATTGGCCGCACCCCGCAGGGGCGTCCGATTGTCTTTCAGGCCGGGGCGTCGGACGACGGGAAAAAGCTGGCGGCGAAACATGCCGACGCCATTTTTACCCATCACGAGACGCTCGACGAGGCAAAAGCCTTTTACCGCGACGTGAAGCAGCAGCTGGAAACAAACGGCCGCCGCGCGTCAGATTTACATATTTTTCAGGGCGTCAGCGTGATTGTGGGTAGCGATGCCGAAGACGTGGAAAACCAGTACCAGACCACGGCGGCGCTGGTGTCGATTAACGATGCCCTCAATTACCTCGGGCGTTATTTTGAACATCACGATTTCAGCCAGTATCCGCTCGACGAGCCGTTCCCGGATATCGGCGATTTAGGCAAAAACAGCTTCCGCAGTACCACCGATGAAATTAAGCGTAACGCCCGCGAGCGCAGCTTAACCCTGCGTCAGGTAGCCCTTGAAGCTGCATCACCGCGCCCGCGCTTTTCCGGCACGCCGGAGGAGGTGGCAGACGGTCTTCAGGCCTGGTTTGAAGGCTATGCCGCTGACGGCTTCATCATTCAGGGCGGTACGCCAGATACCTTCCCGCGCTTTGTTGACCAGGTGGTGCCCATTCTTCAGGCCCGCGGCCTGTTCCGTACCGACTATCCGGGCACCACGCTGCGCGAAAGCCTGGGTTTAGACCAACCGAAAAACCAGTTCACACAACAATAAAAGAGAACCCCGCTATGCAGAAATCATCGCTTATTCTGGCGCTCGCGCTGGCCTTTACCCCTGCCGTCTGGGCAGAGAATGTGAATATTAACGGCACCGGCGTGAGCATCGAGGCCAATAAAACGCCGGTTAACACTGCCAAAAACAATGATGCGGTGGCACAGCTGCCGAAAGACTATCGCTTTGCCGTGCCGGGGAAATTTACCGTGGCGGTTGCGGGGCTCAATCAACCGCCGCTGACGGTCTTCTCCGACGACAACAAAACGCTGCTGGGGAGCGAGGTTGACGTCGCCCGTCTGGTCGCCGACAGCCTCGGGCTGGAGCTGAACGTGGTGCCCACCTCCTGGGAAGACTGGCCGCTGGGCGTGGCCTCCGGGAAATACGATGCCGCCATCAGCAACATCACCGTCACTAAAGAGCGCAAACAGAAGTTTGACTTTGCCACCTACCGAAAAGATTCCCTCGGGTTCTACGTGAAATCAACCAGCCCGATCAAGTCGCTTGAGAAGGCTGAGGACATCGCCGGGCTGCGGATTATCGTCGGCTCCGGCACTAACCAGGAGGCCATCCTGCTGGCATGGAATGCCGAAAACCTGAAGAAGGGGCTGAAGCCCTTTACCCCGATCTACACCAAAGACGATGCGGCCCAAACCCTGGCGCTGCAGTCCGGGCGCGCGGATGCCTACTTCGGTCCGAACGTGATTGGCGCCTGGAAAGCGGCGCTGAACGGGAAAACCAAACTGGTGGGCAGCGTCGACGGCGGCTGGCCGAAGGCGGCACACATCGCGGTGACGCTGAAAAAAGGCAGCGGACTGGTTGAGCCGGTGCAAACCGCGCTGAACGGCGTCATCAAAAACGGCGATTACGACAAAGTGCTCAACCGCTGGGGGGAAGGGGTTGAGCGCATTCCTCAGTCCGAAGTGAACCCGGCTGGCCTGGGCGATTAAGGAGGCGTGATGAGCGAACGATTTCGTGATGTATCACCGGAAGATGCTGAACTTCAGCCCATTATCGAGGGGCTGTTCGGTGAATATGCCGCCCGCTACGGGGACTACTTCTCAAAAGACGCGGAAGTGGAGCTCACCGAGTGGTATTTAGCGCCGCAGGGGCTGTTTATCGTCCTGGAGCGCGATGGGAAGATTATCGCTACCGGCGCATACAAACCGTTCGACGAACGCACCGCGGAAATCAAACGCATCTGGACGGACAAAACCCTGCGTCAGCAGGGGCTTGCCGGGCGCGTGGTGCAGGAGCTGGAGCGCAGGGCGGTGCTGGCAGGGTACAGTCAGATCTACCTGACAACCGGTTTTCGTCAGCCGGAGGCGGTCAGGCTCTATCTTAGCCAGGGCTATCAGCCGCAGTTCGATCTGAACCGCGATCCGGAAGAGTACAGCCAGCCGCCGTTTGATGGTCGGCTGCGATTCACCAAAACGCTGGTACGTGAAGCGTTCAGTAAAACCGCATGAGGAACGACGATGAGCAACGTTGAAACCATTAAGGTGGTCCCGGCGCGTTATCCGCTGCGGGCCGTCGGCGCCGCGGTGGCGCTGTTTGTCCTGGCGGTCGTGATTCAGTCCGTGGCCTTTAACCCGCGCTGGGAGTGGGCGGTGTTCGCCCGCTGGTTCTTCGACCCGGTGATCCTCGAAGGTGTCGGACAGACCCTGCTGCTGACGCTGATCGGCACCGCGCTGAGCGTGGTGTTTGGCGGCATGCTGGCCCTGGCGAGACTCTCTTCATCCTGGCTGCTCAGCAGCCTGGCGTGGGCGTACATCTGGCTGTTTCGGTCGCTGCCGCTGATTGTGGTGCTGATCATTCTGTACAACTTTTCATATCTCTACGACACGCTCTCGCTCGGCGTGCCTTTCACCGGCATCACCTGGGGCAGCTTTGAAACCATTAACGTGCTGGGGCAGTTTTCTACCGCCGTGGTGGGGCTAACCCTGGTGCAGAGCGCCTATACCGCCGAGATCATTCGCGGGGGCTTCCTCGGGGTCGATCACGGCCAGTATGAGGCCGCCGCCGCGCTCGGCCTGCCGGCCTGGCGCCGCACGGTGCGCATCATTTTGCCTCAGGCGCTGCGCACCATTCTGCCGTCGGGGTTCAATGAAATCATCAGCCTCGCGAAGGGCACGGCGATGGTGTACGTCCTGGCGATGCCGGAGCTGTTCTATACCATCCAGATGATCTACAACCGCACGCAGGAGGTGATCCCGCTGCTGATGGTCGGTGCCGCCTGGTACCTGGCGATCACCACCGTCCTGTCCGCTATCCAGTACGGTGTTGAACGCGCACTTGCCCGCAGCGAACGCCGCTCTGCCGTTAATCAGAACCGTGCCGCTCGTCGTACCCGTTCTGTCACCACCACGCCAGCACAGGAGCCTATCCATGCAAGCCTCTCCTGAAGGACATATTTCGATTACCGGCGTCAGCAAATTTTTTGGCCGCCATAAGGCGCTCGACAACGTTTCGCTTGAGATCCCTCCCGGGTCCGTGACGGTCATTCTCGGGCCGTCCGGGTCAGGCAAATCAACCTTGCTGCGCACCATTAATCACCTGGAGCGCGTCGATGAAGGCTTTATTCAGATCGACGGGGATTACATTGGCTACCGTCGTCAGGGAGACAGGCTCTACGAGCTGAAGGAGAAGGAGATCCTCAAACAGCGCGTCAACGTGGGCTATGTGTTTCAGAACTTCAATCTCTTTCCGCATCTCACGGTGCTGGAAAACCTGATTGAGGCGCCCATCGCGCATAAAAAGCTCAGCAAAAAAGAGGCGGTAGAAAGGGCGTACAGCCTGCTGGACGTGGTCGGGCTGCGGGATAAAGCCGATGCCTGGTCGCGGCATCTCTCCGGCGGGCAACAGCAGCGTATTGCCATTGCCCGTGCGCTGGCGTTACGTCCTCGCGTGATGCTGTTTGATGAACCCACCTCGGCGCTGGATCCGGAGCTGGTAGGGGAAGTGCTGGACGTAATCAAAAAACTGGCCCGGTCCGGGACTACGCTGGTGGTGGTCACTCACGAGATCGGCTTTGCCCGGGAAGTGGCGGATCAGGTGGTGTTTATGGTCGACGGAAAAATTGTCGAGCAGGGAAGCAGTGACGAGGTATTAAACCGTCCGTCACATGCGCGAACGCGCCAGTTCCTGTCAAAAGTGCTGTAAGGAGCGCAGATGAAATATGGACTTCTGGCAGGACTGCTTTTTACGACGGCGAGCCACGCCAGCATTGATTTGAAAGCCAACGAGCAGCCGCTGCCGGTGACGGTGGATCGGCAGGCCGTGGCGAAGATCCCCGCCGGTTACAAATTCGTGGAGCCGGGTACGCTGACGGTCGCCGTCTCAATGCTGAACTCCCCGCCGCTGGCGCTGCTGGCCAGCGATAACCGTACGCGCATTGGCAGCGACCCGGATATCGCCCGCCTGCTGGCGGGCAGCCTGGGGCTGAAGCTGAAGCTGGTGCCGACGGCGTGGGAAGACTGGCCGCTGGGGATCGCCTCCGGGCGCTACGACGTGGCGCTGGTGAACATTGCGGTGACCGAACAGCGTAAAGAGAAGTTTGATTTTGCGACCTACCGCGTCGACTCGCTGGCGTTTTCGGTGAAATCCACCAGTGAGATCCAGTCAATCAAAAGCGCGGAAGATCTGGCCGGGAAAAGGGTGATTGTCGGCTCCGGTACGAATCAGGAACGCATTCTGCTGGGCTGGAACGAAGAGAATAAAAAGGCGGGGCGCGAGCCTGCGCTGCCGGTTTATCTCCACGATGATGCCTCGAGCAATCTCTATATCCAGTCCGGAAGGGCGGATGTGTTCTTCGGACCGCAGTCGGTTTCAGCCTATAAAGCGGCGCTCACAGGTAAAACCCGCGTGGTCGGTTTAGGGCCGAAAAAAGCCTATGTCGCGACCACGACCAAAAAAGGCAATGAGCTGGTGTACGCGTTACAGGCGGCGCTGGACGGCGCGATCAAGCGGGGAGATTACCAGAAGGTGCTGGCGCGCTGGGGCGAGCAGGGGGAAGCGGTGGCACAGTCGGAGGTCAACCCGCCTGGGATAACCTACTAATGGTGCTCTACACTTAGGATTTTCACTCCTGAGGGGGCAACATGATTAAACTCTATGGCGTACCCGGCTGGGGCTCGGCGATCGGTGAAGTGATGCTAACCCTGGCTGATATCCCTTATCAATTTATCAACGTGGACGGGTTTGACCAGCCCGGCCCGCAGCGTGAGCTGCTGCAAAAGCTCAACCCGCTGTGTCAGGTGCCGACGCTGGCGCTGGAAAATGGTGCCATCATGACCGAAACGGCGGCGATTGCCCTGATGGTGCTCGACAGATGTCCCGACCTTGCTCCGCCCGTGGGGCAGGCCGAACGCCAGCAGTTTCAGCGTCTGCTGATCTGGTTTGTGGCCAACGTCTATCCCACATTTACGTATGCAGACTATCCCGAACGCTGGGTGCCGGATGCGCCGGAACAGCTGCAGAAAAACTGCATCGCATACCGGAAATCCCTCTATTTGTGGTTCGAAAGCCAGCTTAAGGCCGCCCCGTTTGCGCTGGGGGAAAGGCTGACGCTGCTGGATGTGTATATTGCGGTGGCGCGCACCTGGGGGCCTCGTCACGCCTGGTTTGCCGAAAACACCCCTAAATTCACGGCAATTGCGGACACCGTATGTCAGCTACCGGAACTGCACAAGGTGTTAAAGGCAAACAATATTATCTGATAACGTGTAACCCACATTCACAACCGGAAGCCTGCACATGCCACACGTAGATATCAAATGTTTTCCCCGTGATTTGAACGACGAACAAAAAACGGCCCTGGCGGCGGATATTGCCGACGTGATTATTCGCCATTTCAACAGCAAAGACAGTTCCGTGTCGGTGGCGTTGAACCAGATCGCGCCTGAAGACTGGAAGGCGCAGGTCTGGGATACCGAAATTGGACCGAAGCTGGAGGAGCTTATTAAGAAGCCCGGGTATTCGATGTAGGATCTTTGCCGGGGAGCGAATAAGTCCTTCCCGGCTTGTTTTCCCGTTTTCGCAAAAATCGATAAAAATGCGTTTTGTCTTATCCGCTACACTTAACGTTTCTGGCTGACATATTATTAATCCTTAGGAAAGATCTTCAACAGAATCAATTAAGGACAGACACGTTAAAGGATAATTTTCTGATGACAAAATTACCCCGTTTTTCATTCGCCTTTCTTCATCCCCGTTACTGGCTAAGCTGGGCCGGCATTGCCGCGCTGTGGCTCATCATGCTGCTCCCTTATCCGCTTCTGTTCAGAATCGGTCATGGCCTTGGTCGACTGGCGATGCGCTTGCTTCCCCGCCGCGTCGAAATTGCCCGCCGCAACCTGGAGCTTTGTTTCCCGGAGATGAAAAAGGCGGAGCGAGAGTCATTGCTGCAGCGTAATTTTGAATCGGTAGGAATGGGGGTGATCGAGACCGGGATGGCATGGTTCTGGCCCGAGTGGCGGGTGAAGAAATACTTTACCGTGCGGGGTTATGAGCACATGGAAAAGGCCAGGGCGCAAGGAAAGGGCGTGGTGCTGGTGGGGATGCATTTTCTGACGCTTGAGCTAGGCGCGCGGATATTTGGCATGCTTAACCCCGGTATCGGGGTGTATCGTCCTAATAATAATGCCCTGCTGGACTGGCTTCAGACGCGCGGGCGCCTGCGTTCCAATAAAACCATGCTCGATCGTCATGATTTAAAGGGCATGATCCGCTCGCTGAAGCAAAATGAAATTTTGTGGTACGCCCCGGACCATGACTATGGCAAAACCAATAGCGTATTTGTGCCGTTCTTTGCGGTGCCGGATGCCGCGACGACCGCTGGAAGCTATATGCTGGTCAAAAGCGCTAAGCCTGCCGTCATTCCCTTTGTGCCGCGCCGTAAGGCGGATGGCACCGGTTACGAGCTGATCATTCTGGACGATATCAGCGAGGCGTTGCAGGGCGGCGATAAAGAAGCCGTGGCGACGCAGATGAACAGGGCGATTGAACACGCTGTACGGATGGCGCCAGAACAGTATATGTGGCTGCACCGGCGCTTCAAAACGCGTCCCGAAGGTGTACCTGACCGGTATGACCGCCGCAAGAGCGTGGCCCCACGGGGTGATATTCTCTCCGCCAGCGATTTTTCTGACCGATCAGGCATACAGCACTAAAGCCTCAGCGATGCCCTCACCCTGCGGTGAGGGCATGACCGTCGCTACAGCGCGGATCGGCGGTACGGCGCATAGTCCGCCTGCCACCACGTCTTCTCGATACGCGCCATCAACGTCTCATCATCTATCGCCGGTGCCACGCCCTGTTCAATCGCAGCCCGGGCGACGGCGACGGCAATCTGGCGTGAGACCGTTTCAATCTGATCTACCGGCGGCAGCAATCCACCTTTTTCCGTGGTGACCAGAGGAGACTGCGCGGCCAGGCTGCGGCTAGCTGCCATCAGCATCTCTTCCGTGACCCGGCGCGCGTTACAGGCCAGAACGCCCAGCCCCAGACCAGGGAAGATATAGGCGTTGTTACACTGGGCAATCTCGTAGTGTGCATTCTCCCAGAATACCGGCGCGAACGGGCTGCCGGTGGCCACCAGCGCGGCTCCCTGGGTCCAGGCGATAAGATCCTGAGGCTGGGCCTCCGCCCGCGACGTCGGGTTTGAGAGCGGCATGATAATCGGACGCGGGCAGTGGCGATGCATCTCTTTGACAATCTCTTCGCTGAACAGACCCGGCTGGCCTGAAACGCCGATCATCACCGTAGGATGCGCGTTCTTCACCACGTCCAGCAGGGAAATATTCTTCGCCTCTACCTGCCAGCGGCTAACGGCGTCGCGCGCGGTAAGCAGGTTTTTCTGGAAATCGAGCAGGTTGGTCATGTCGTCGGTCAGCAGACCGAAGCGATCGACCATGAAGATCCGGCTGCGCGCTTCGGACTCGCTCAGGTCGTCATCCACCATCAGCGCCACAATTTTTTCAGCGATCCCGCATCCGGCAGAACCACTGCCCAGGAAGACAACGCGCTGATCGCGAATGCGGGTGCCTGCCGCATGGGCCGCCGCCATCAGCGTACCTGCGGTGACCGCTGCCGTGCCCTGGATATCATCATTGAAGCAGCACAGCTGGTCGCGGTAGCGCTGGAGCAGGCGAGTTGCGTTTTTCTGCGCAAAGTCTTCAAACTGCAGGAGAACATTGGGCCAGCGTGCTTTCACGGTGCTGACAAACATATCCATAAACTCTGCGTATTGGTCGTCGCTGATGCGCGGATGACGCCAGCCCATGTACATCGGGTCGTCGAGGTGTTGCTGATTATTGGTGCCGACATCCAGCATAATCGGGAGGGTAGAGGCCGGATGGATCCCCCCGCAGGCGGTATACAGCGACAGCTTACCAATCGGGATGCCCATACCGCCGATACCCTGATCGCCAAGCCCTAAAATACGTTCCCCGTCCGTCACCACAATCACGCGAACGTCGTTGCGTGAAAAACTTTGCAGCATCTCATCAATACGATGACGGTTAGGCCATGAAATAAACAAGCCGCGCGCGCGGCGATAAATCGTAGAGAAATGCTCGCAGGCTTCACCGACCGTCGGGGTATAGATAATCGGTAACGTCTCTTTCAGATGCGAACGCAAGAGATTGTAAAAGAGAGTTTCATTGGTGTCCTGAATATTTCGCAGATAAACATGACGCGAGATATCGCTTTTAAAATGACAGAACTGTACCCAGGCGCGCTCGGTTTGTTCTTCAATGGTTTCAACGTTGTGCGGCAATAACCCATGCAGATTAAAATTATCACGCTCTTCTTTAATAAAAGCGAGTCCTTTATTTAATAGCGGATTCTCCAGCAATACGGCCCCATTGTAAGGGGTGTACAGAACTTCTTTCCGGGACATGGTTAACTCCTGAATTTTTTATATAAAACAGATTAAGAGATGAAATAGATCATAATGCCTTCGGTCACGACCCCGACGGCAGTACCAATTAATATGGAAGAGGATGCGGTATCAATATAGGTGTCGCTGCGTAAAGCAAACATCCCCGCGGCAATAGCGGAAGGCGTTGCGCCAATAATTACGACCTGCTGCAGTAAGGTATGACTCAGGCCAAAGGCGATCCCTGCGGCGGCCATCATTGCCGGCTGAATCAGGTTTTTAATACTGATATTGGTAAATGTCTGCACGTTCAGTTTTGGACGTTCACCGTAAAACAGCAGGCCGAGGGCAAACAGGGACAGTCCGCCGGAAACCTTGCCAACCATCTCAATAGGCATGCTGAGAATGGAAGGGATTTGCACACCGGCGAGACTGAGCAAGACGCCGGAGACCGGGATCCAGACGATAGGGTTGCGAGCCGCTTTGATGAGGTTTTGTACGATCATCGCCCCCGGGTGCAGCGCCTCCAGGCCATCATGACCGTTTTTATCACCCATACGAATCAGGACGATAGTCAGAGGGATCATGATAACGCTGGTGATAATGTTACCTATCAGCACACCGATAAATCCTTCCGGCCCAATCAATACCGCCAGGACCGGCGCGCCAAAGTAGGCCATATCAGGAAAGGCGCAAACCAGAGACTGAATGGCGCTGGTTTTGATATCGTGGCGAAAAACATAGCGTGAAATAAACAGCGTCAGTAAATACGACCCCATTAAACCGACAACCAGGACGGCCATAAAGGTCAGGTTTTTAATTTTATTGGGATCGGTATGCAATGCACCAATGAAAAGATGAAAAGGAAGGGCGAAACGAATCACCACGGTTGCCATGACGTTTGCATCTTCACGCCGGGAATATCCCAGCTTTCCACTTAGCCATCCAAGTAACATAATAAAGACGAGCGGAAACAGTGACTGTAATAGTAATGAAGGCATAGTATTTCCTGTAGGGTATTTTATGTGTTTTATTGCAGCGCTAATCTAGCGCTTAGATAGCAGGGCAGGAGTGACAAGTGTCACACTCTCTCTGGTTTTATTAATTTCAAAAAGATTGCATTAGTTGGATAAGTAATGCTTGCGTTAAAAATTGATAAGACGCAAGAATGCGACATGAGTTGCGATAAATAACTTTAGTTACTAAACGCTGAATTAAGTTATTTAAAGGCAAAGAGCCGAATTGTTCACATTTCTCCCTGCAGGCCCGTGATAATTTCACCCTGAGCCTGTTTTTAGAAAAGGCCATCTAAATCATTATTTATATTTAAGAACATTTTTTCGTATCAGGAATAGTTTCAGTTATTCCTTTCTCTGTATATCCGAACACAATTTTCAGGTGATTATATGAAAGATAATCCTGTACCGACTTCTGAGCTGTCTACCTCGCGTTTTGCCTTTGGGCTCAACAATACCGAGGTGGGCACGGTCCCGCTGATGCTGTTCGTCGGGATTGCCGCGATTGTGGCGACATCCGCCTGGGCAGGGCTGCTGCCAAAAAATATGATAGGTGGCCTCGCGGTGATCATGACCCTCGGTTTCGCGTTTGCGAAAGTAGGGCGTCAAATCCCGGTGCTGAAAGATATCGGCGGCCCGGCGATCCTGTGCCTGATGGTGCCCTCCGTGCTGGTCTATTTTGGCGTATTCGGGAAACATACCCTTGATACCGTGCATCTGCTGATGAAAGAGGCGAACCTGCTCTATTTCGTGATTGCCTGCCTGGTGGTCGGCAGCATTCTGGGGATGAACCGGGTGCTGCTGATCCAGGGGATGATGCGCATGTTTGTTCCGCTGGTGGCGGGAACATGCATGGCCGTGCTGAGCGGCCTCATTGTGGGCTCACTGTTTGGTTATACGCCTTACCACACCTTCTTCTTCATCATTGTGCCCATCATTGGCGGCGGAATTGGCGAGGGCATTTTGCCGCTGTCCCTGGCCTATTCGGCAATACTGGGGCAGACGCCGGACGTCTACGTTGCACAGCTGGCACCCGCTGCGGTCGTCGGGAATATCTTCGCCATTATTTGTGCGGGCTCGCTGGCGCGTCTCGGCGCGAAACGTCCTGCGCTTTCGGGAAATGGCATGCTCACGCGGAGTAAAGACGACGCCAGCCTGTTTGCCGGAGCGCAAAGCACGCAGCAGACGGATTTTCATCTGATGGGCGGCGGGTTACTGATGGTGTGCGCGTTTTTCATCGTCGGCGGATTGTTTGAAAAACTGGTCCACATTCCCGGCCCGGTGCTGATGATCCTGATTGCTGTTCTGTGTAAATACTTCAGGGTGATCCCGGCCTCAATGGAGCAGGGCGCGCACAGTTGCTATAAATTCGTCTCGGCTGCGCTGGTCTGGCCGCTGATGATCGGCCTTGGGATGTTATACGTGCCGCTTGAGAGCGTGGTGTCGGTGTTCTCGGTAGGATACGTGGTGGTATGCGGTTCGGTTGTGATTGCAATGGCGTTGAGCGGCTACTTTATCGCGTCGCGTCTGAATATGTATCCTGTGGAAGCGGCTATTGTAACCTGCTGCCACAGCGGGCTGGGCGGAACGGGGGACGTGGCCATTTTGTCCGCGTCTAACCGGATGTCGCTCATGCCGTTCGCGCAGATCGCCACCCGCATCGGCGGCGCGTCGACGGTGATTTTCGCCACGCTGCTGATGGGCTGGATTATGGCGCACTGATTCGAAACGTCAGGATACTGAATCGCAACGACATTTTCAGGATGTCGCTGCGGTTCAGTCCTTTATAAATATCACCGTACTGTATAGAATTACCGCATCCACAGCGACGGGATACCACACGATGACCGGAAGAGTTGATTATCAGATTGAAAAATATCTCCTTACCGAAGCCGCCGAGCCGGAGCGCCTGACGCGCCAGTGGGCGGAGGTGATGGAAGAGTGTCGTGAGCAAAAGTCCGGGGCAGAGGAGCGGTTGCGTCTCGCGTTGCTTAATGTGGATTACGTCACCAGCTTCGAGCTGCCCTTCAGGCTACTTCTCACCCGTGCGCCCCAGTTAATAGACGTTGTCAGAAAAGAGCTTCAGCTCAGTCAGAAAAATGTTCTGTTTAACGGCAAGCGCTTTGGCTGCGTCTATAGCCTGAAAAGGGATCTCGATGGAATACCTGACGAGTTTACCTATCAGCTGAAAACGCGGATCCAGCGCAGTGACGCGACAGGATGTAATGAAGTGCCTTACAGGCAAATTGCCCAGCAGGTCAAAGCCCCAAAGGAACGTCTCAAGCTGGCGCTGGAAAACGGCCTGTCTGTGACGGCACTCGACGGGCTTTTCTGGTTTGGCATTCAGCGCATCGCGGCGGATGTACAGAGGTTAAGGAAAATGGGCGTGAGAATTGTGACGTCGGAGACCGAAGTCTTTGATACGCTGACAAAGACCAGCCGACGGATCCCCGTATATAGCCTTGCTCGCCCGGAATGAGTATTCGCCGCTGACCGGTCGACGGCATCAAACATGACGGAAAATGGCGGCCAGTTTTTTTACAGCGTCTTCTATTTCCCTTTCCGTGTAAGCAGCAAATCCCATCAAAAAACCGGTGGACGCGGGGGGACCTGCATATAAATCGGTGAGCCCAAGTATATCAACACCCGCACGGCGGGCGGCGGTTGCTATCTCTTTCTCGGATATTCCGTGTTTCAGATGACAAGGCATTTGCATTCCCCCCGCAGGCGTTTCAGAGGCAACATACTCAGAAAGATACGCATCCATCAGGCTTGCCAGCGTGTCGCGACGAGCAACGTAAATACTCCTCATCTTACGAACATAGGCACCAAAATGGCCTCCCTCCAGAAATTTAGCCAGCGTCAGCTGGGTTATTGAGGCGGTGTGACCATCCATCAATGTCCTCGCCATGGTAAAGGGCTCTGTCAATTCTGAGGGAACGATCATGTAGGCAATACGCAGCCCGGGGAACAGAGACTTGGTGAACGTGCCGATATAAATTGTCCGGTTGTACGTATCAAGCCCCTGAAGACTGGCCATAGGCTTACCTTCGTAGTGAAACTCACTGTCATAGTCATCCTCAATGATCCAGGCCCCGTAACGGTTTGCCCATTTGACAACTGACAGTCGTCGGTCAAGAGAGAGCGTCACCCCGGTAGGGTACTGATGAGAAGGCGTAAGGTATATCGCCCTGGCTGGCTCGGTCAGAGAATTAAGACCGTCAACCGAGATGCCTTTTTCATCAAGAGGAACCGGAATGCAGCGAAGTCCTGCGGCGTTGAACGCTTTGTGTGCCCCTTGATAGGAGGGATCTTCAATGACAATCCCGTCTCCGGCATCCATCAGCACGTGGGAACAGAGCGCAAGCGCCTGTTGAGAACTTGTCAGAACGATGATCTGTTCTGCCCTCGCACGCGTTCCGCGCTCCAGGTTGACATATTCCGCAATGGCCCGTCGCAGGTGCTCTATACCCTGTGGTGGACTTTGCTCTAATGCCTGATGCTGAAACTCCTTCAGGACCTGTCGCTGAAGACGCTCCCAGGTTGAAATGGGAAACATGCGGGTTTCAGGAATGCCGGGCGCAAGGGGACGAGGGGAGGAAAATTCGCGGATCCCGCCGCTTTCATAAACGATCTTTCCTCGGACGCTGAGTTTTGCTTTTCGTATCTCAGCGGTTGGCTGATGCTGTCGAGGATGGGGTTTTAAAAAGCGCGCGCTGGAAGAGACGAAGCTCCCTCTGCCTGTTTGTCTCTCAATAAACCCTTCGGCATGCAGGCTGGAGTAGGCCGCTTCTATGGTATCCCGGGAAACGCTGAGAGAAGCGGCCAGAGCGCGTGAAGCAGGAAGGGCCTTACCGTGAGATAGTACCCCTTCCAGTATCAGCGTCCGTATTGCTCTCTGGATCCTTTCATGAAGCGGTAGCGATCCGTTAGCGGGGTCGATAATCCATGCCTTAACCGTTTCAAGCTGCGCGTGCTTAAACATTACGTTGTCCACTTTTCCTCTGTGTCTCTTGATTCTAAAGCAATACTGCATGCAGCAGGATGAAAAATTGGTCTGCTTTGATGGCGAGAATTGGCGGGGCAAAACGTGCCATTCAGCGAATACACTCTTCCTGAAACGAATAAACGGGTGAGAGAAGAGGCAATATGAACAATACGATCGTGACAATTGAGGCAGTTAAAGAACGTGATTTTGAAAGCTGGATGCCACTATGGGGAAAATATCAGGCGTTTTACAACGTCGATCTGTCCGGGGCGATTACAGAACGAACCTGGCAACGATTTTTCAGCCCCGTTGAGCCGCTATTCTGCGTGGTGGCACGATGTAATGGAGAAATAGTGGGTTTTGCGCATTATCTCTTTCACCGTTCGACCTGGGCTGAGAGCGATTACTGCTACCTCGAAGATTTATATGTCTGCGAAGCTGTCAGGGGCAAACACATTGGCAAACAGTTAATAGAATATGTTCAGAGAGAAGCCAGAAAACATCATGCCAGTCATCTTTACTGGCACACGCATGAAGCCAACTATCGCGGGCAACGATTGTACGACTGGATTGCGAAAAAAAGTGGAATGATTGAATATCGTATGCAGGTAAGGTAAATCCCTTTGCTGACGATATGCCCCTTACATCATTAAGGGGCTTTAACCCGATATGCTCTTATGATTTAGCCTGTAAAAGTATCGCCATCAGCCCCGGAAAGCGGGTATCCAGATCCTCTCTGCGCAATGAAATCATGTTTTCTCGTCCCTGCGGACGCTGCCAGATCACGCCGCTGTCGCGCAATACGCGCCAGTGATGGGTCATCGTAGACTTCACCACATCTTCCGGGCGCAGCGCGTTACAGCTGAGTTCGCTGCCATCGGCCAGCCGGCGAATTATCGACAGCCGGAGCGGGTTGCCGAGGGCAAACAGCACATTTTCCAGCAGTATTTGTTCAGTTTCAGGGTGGTTTGGGATCATCGTTTTCCTGCGTATGGCGTCAGATTGAGCTATATCAACAATAGGTCAACCGTTAAAAAATAGTTCGATAATACTCGTACAATAGGACTATTATAGCAAACGAACGAATGCACGACCATCCTGGTCGTCACAGACAAGTCATAAGACTTAAGGAAATATCATGCCCCGACCCATCCCTCTCGAACGTTATCGCAACATCGGTATCTCCGCGCATATCGATGCCGGTAAAACCACCACCACTGAGCGCATCCTGTTTTATACCGGGATGAGCCACAAGCTGGGTGAAGTACACGATGGCGCGGCAACCACTGACTGGATGGCGCAGGAGCAAGAGCGCGGGATCACGATTACCTCCGCGGCGGTCAGCTGCTTCTGGCCGGGTATGGACAGAGGATATGAGCCGCACCGGATTAACATCATCGACACCCCGGGGCACGTGGATTTCACCATTGAAGTGGAACGTTCCATGCGCGTACTCGATGGTGCCGTGATGGTGTATGACTCCGTGGGCGGCGTGCAGCCGCAGTCAGAAACCGTCTGGCGTCAGGCCAATAAATATCACGTTCCGCGACTGGCCTTCGTCAACAAAATGGACCGTCCGGGTGCTGATTTCTTCCGCGTCGTGCGGATGATGCAGGAACGCCTGAAGGCCAATCCGGTGCCGATTGTCATCCCGGTGGGTGCTGAAGATCACTTCACCGGCGTGGTGGATCTCATCAAGATGCGCACCATTCTGTGGGACGATGCGACGCAGGGCATGGTGTTTACCTATGCGCCCGTGCCGGATGATTTAGTCAGCACCGCCCGGGAATGGCGGGAGAAAATGGTCTCTGCGGCGGCGGAAGCCAGCGATGAACTGATGGATAAGTACCTGGAGACGGGCGACCTGACGGAAGCGGAAATCATCAAAGGGCTGCGTATTCGCACCATCTCGGGCGAAATCCAGCCGATGCTGTGCGGCAGCGCGTTCAAGAATAAAGGCGTACAGCGCATGCTCGATGCGGTTATTGAGCTCATGCCGTCGCCGCTGGACGTGCCGGCCATTGATGGCGTGGATGAAAAAGGGCAGCATGCGGAGCGTCATCCGAGCGATGATGAGCCGTTCTCGGCCCTGGCGTTCAAGCTGATGAGCGACCCGTATGTCGGGCAGCTGACCTTTATCCGCGTGTACTCTGGCGTGCTGCGCAAAGGCGACGCGGTGTACAACCCGGTGAAAGGGAAGAAAGAGCGTATCGGACGTATTGTGCTGATGCATGCCAACGATCGCCACGAGGTGGACGAACTGCGCGCCGGGGATATCGCGGCCTGTGTCGGGCTGAAAGACGTGACCACCGGCGACACGCTTACCGATCCGAACGCCGTCATTACGCTTGAGCGCATGGAGTTCCCGGATCCGGTGATCTCGCTGGCGATTGAGCCGAAAACCAAAGGAGATCAGGAGAAAATGGGGATCGCGCTGCAGCGTCTGGCAGCGGAAGACCCGTCTTTCCGCCTGCATACTGACGAAGAGTCCGGCCAGACCATTATCTCCGGGATGGGTGAGCTACACCTCGAGATTATCGTCGACCGCATGAAACGTGAGTTTGGCGTCGAGGCAAATATCGGTCGTCCGCAGGTGACCTATCGTGAAACCCTGCGTAAAACGGTGAAGGATATCGAAGGCAAATTTGTCCGTCAGTCCGGCGGTAAAGGCCAGTACGGTCATGTGGTGCTGAGCCTGGAGCCGCTGGAGCCCGGAAGTGGTTTTAAATTTGAAGATGCCACTAAGGGCGGCGTGGTGCCGCGCGAGTATATCCCGTCCGTTGAGAAAGGACTGCGGGAAGCAATGAACAGCGGCGTGCTGGCGGGCTATCCGGTCGTCGATGTCAAAGCGACGCTGACGTTTGGCTCGTATCACGATGTCGACTCCTCGGAGATGGCCTTCCGCATGGCGGCGATCCTCGGTTTCAAAGAGGGCGCCCGCAGGGCAGATCCGGTGATCCTCGAGCCGATCATGCACGTGGAGGTGGAAACACCGGAAGAGTACGCCGGTAACATTATGGGCGATCTCTCTTCACGACGCGGCATGGTGCAGGGGATGGCGGAGCAGTACGGCAGCCAGATTATTCGTGCTGACGTGCCGCTGGCAGAGATGTTTGGCTATGCCACGACATTGCGCTCGATGTCCCAGGGACGCGCGACGTATACGATGGAGTTCCATCATTTTGCGGAAGCCCCGCGGAATGTTGCGGATGAGATTATTTCACGGCGTGCGAAGTAGTTAATGAATTGCACACGGTAGCCGCTGGGTTACCGTGTGCTTTTGCCGCTGTAGCAGAGGACTTTCATAGACGTTTATTACTTGATCAGCGTGGCCGACCGAACTTTCCATTTCCCTTTTTCCTGAACGAGACAATCTGCTACAACGTGATCTTGTTTCTTACCAAATGCGATATAAACGTTTGTGCAAACGGCATCAAAATCAGAATGCAGAACGGTTATCTGATCCCAGTCCTCATCCCAGTCCTGCGCTTTAATGAACATATCAGCATCGGGCATGTCTTTTTCGTTACTGTCTCCTGAGTACATCTCCTTAATTGCATCAATTGTCCCAGAGGCAACGTATTCATTCATAATGTCTGGATTCAGCACTGGTGGTTTGTCCTGATTCAGCTGAGCGATATACCATTGATTGAATTTAAGCGCAGCCTGGCCTGGGGCATAGTCAGTTTGGGCGACTGCGAACGGAGAGAGGGCAAAAAGAAAAAAGCAGAGTATTTTCATTAGTCGTGCCTGAACAATTCGTAATGAGGCTGTATGTTTCGGTAAGCCTGTCCCGGATACAGGGTGCGTTGTACAAAATCGCTTATCCACTGCTGGCCATCATAAATGCAAACGTGCCCGCTATCGTGACCCACTATATTTTGGATAACGGCTACGTCTCCGGCATGAGGTTGATCGTATACCAGGCGGAATCCAGCGTTGACCAATGTACGCCCCATATCTTTTGCCAGACGCGTATTGGGAATTTTTAATTTTCCCCCCGTTCTGATCGCTTCGGTGACGTAGCGAGCACAATAACCGGTGCTCTTCGGTTGGGCGTGTGATTTGGCATAGGAGATTGCGCCATCTTTATTCCATGACATTGATATTTCCTTAACGGGAGAGTGCTAATGCAGCAACTCCGGAAATATCCTCCGTTTTACAACGCAAGAGTAAACATAAAATGCCATAGAAATTTAATATAATTCAGCCATATATGATTTAAACAATCAATCCAGCGCCTTCACCATCTTCCCGCTCGCCACAAACGTCCCGGCCCCAAGATGATGCAGGGTATTGAGCTTATCCCCATCAAACTGCCAGCGTCCGGCGATAAACGCCCGTTCATCCGCTGCCGCTGAAACTACTTCGCCAAACAGGGTGTCGTATTTCTCTGCCGCGGAGGTCACGGGTAATAACCGGCATTCCATCCACGCCAGGCATTTCTCTTCAATGACCGGCAGGCCGAGCTCCGGGCCATTCACCACCGGGATCCCATAGCAGTTGAATTTGTCCTCATCGCGCCCGCTGACGCTGCCGACCGCGTAAGTCCAGTTGGCCGCCGCCACGCCGGGGATAACGATGCCAAATTTCCCGCTGCGTTCGATCAGCTCGCGTGACCAGGTACTTTTATCCACGACTATCGCGATGCGTGGCGGTTCAAACTCAACGGGCATTGACCATGCGGCGGCCATAACGTTACGTCTGTCCAGGCTTTCATCGCGGCTGGTGATCAGCACGGTAGGGCCGTGGTTCAGCAGACGGCTGGCATGACGTAATTCAACAGGGTGAAAGTGGCTCATAGGATCTCCTCATCTGTAACGATGAGTATGACGAAAAAGCACGTAAATCAAAGTGAGTGCGTAAAATTAGTTTATAAACAGAACATCACAATCAAAGGAAACTGATGTATGTCCCCATTCCTGACCGCCTACTTCGCTCGCATCGGCTGGACGCAACCGACACGGGTGGATATCGATACCCTGCGCGCGCTGCATTTACACCATAACTGTGCGATCCCTTTTGAGAATATTGACGTCGTGCTGCCGCGCGAAATCCAGCTTGACGATCGGTGTCTGGTCGACAAGCTGGTCACCGCCCGTCGCGGAGGATATTGCTTTGAGCAAAACGGCCTGTTTGAGCGGGTATTGCGTGAGGTCGGGTTCACGGTGCGCAGCCTGCTGGGACGGGTGGTATTAGCGAACCCGCCGCAAATGCCGCCGCGCACTCACCGCCTGCTGCTGGTTGAGCTTAACGGCGAGCGCTGGATTGCGGACGTGGGATTTGGCGGCCAGACGCTGACGGCGCCAATTCGTCTGCTCGCCAGTGAGGAACAGGAAACGCCGCACGGCCTGTATCGTCTGCTGAGCGAGGGTAACGACTGGGTGCTGCAGTTCCGTCACCACGAGCACTGGCAGTCGATGTACCATTTTGACCTGACGACACAGTATTTCAGTGATTACGTGATGGGGAATTTCTGGTCAGCGCACTGGCCGCAGTCGCACTTCCGCCATCATCTGCTGATGTGCCGCCATCTGCCGGACGGCGGCAAGCTGACGCTGACCAACTTTAACTTTACCCACTGGCAGAACGGTCATGTGGAGGAGCAGATCCATTTGTCGGATGCGGAGGCGCTGTATAAGCTGATGCAGGAGCGGTTTGGCCTGGGCGTTGACGACCCTAAGCACGGTTTTTCACTCGCAGAATTGACGGCGGTGATGGCGGGCTTTGATACACATCCTCAGGCCGGGAAATAATGCGCAAAGAGGTGGGCTGTAGGCCGGGTAAGGCGAAGCCGCCACCCGGCAACATCACGGCTGAGACGGGGTAGTAAACAACTCGAGCGTGATTAACTTATCCAGATGATTGTTGAACGCGACCTCATCCATTTCGGGCATGTTTAAGATATACATTCCGTCAAGACCACACACCAACCCAATCAAGCGCCAGGCGATATTTTCCGCCCGATCGCCGGGACGAAATACCCCGGCCTCCGTTCCCGCGTTAATCAGCGCCACCGTTTCCTGATGCCACATCTCCATGGTCATCACATAGGCGCCCTTGATGTCGGCATCACGGCTGGCAAGGATCTGGGCTTCACGCCACAGGCGAATATAGGGCTCAAACCTCCCGTCATCGCTGCCGAGCATGGCATGAAGCTGCTCCCGCCAACCGGCCTGTTTACCCGCGACATCTGCATCCAGCAGCTCGCGAATCAACCGTACGAAGGCCAGCGATTTTAACTCCCCGCCGGAGGTAAAATGATGGTGAACCTGTCCGGTGGCGACTCCGGCTTCAGCCGCAACGCGGCGGACCGTCATTGCCGCCAGTCCTTCTGCCAGCGCCACGCGCATGGCGGCCTGTAAGATGGCTTCCCGCCGTTCATCCTTGCTCAGATATCGCATGTTTACTCACTCTCAATGGGAACGAAACGAGTGTAACAAAAAGCTGGACATGCGTTCAACTTTACGTAGGATCGCATCCTGGACATGTGTCCATGTTTTAAAAGAAAAGGAAATTTATGTTTCGTCAGTGGTTAGCGTTAGTGATTATCGTGCTGGTGTATATCCCGGTGGCGATCGACGCGACGGTGCTGCACGTGGCGGCGCCGACATTGAGCATGACGCTGGGTGCCAGCGGCAATGAATTGCTGTGGATCATCGATATTTACTCGCTGGTGATGGCGGGTATGGTGTTGCCTATGGGCGCCCTGGGTGACCGTATCGGTTTTAAACGGCTGTTGATGATCGGCAGTACGCTGTTTGGCCTGTCATCGCTGGCGGCAGCGTTTGCCCCGTCAGCAGGGTGGCTGATTGCGGCGCGCGCCTCGCTGGCAATTGGTGCGGCGATGATTATTCCGGCTACGCTGGCTGGGATCCGTACGCTGTTTATCGACGCGCGGGATCGTAATATTGCGCTCGGCGTCTGGGCGGCGGTCGGTTCCGGTGGGGCGGCGTTTGGCCCGTTGATTGGCGGTATGCTGCTTGAGCATTTTTACTGGGGATCGGTGTTTTTAATTAACGTGCCGATTGTGCTGGTGGTGGTTTCGCTGGCTGCGCGTTTTGTGCCTCTTCAGCACGGCCGCCCGGAGCAGCCGCTGAATATTAGCCATGCCATTATGTTGATTGTGGCGATTTTACTGCTGGTCTTCAGTGCGAAAACCGCCCTGAAAGGCGCGCTGTCACCGTGGATAGTCGCGTCCGCGCTGATTACCGGCTCGGTACTGCTGTTTATCTTCGTGCGTATTCAGCTCCGCGCTCGCGTACCGATGATCGACATGCGTCTGTTCTGCCATCGCATCATTTTGAGCGGCGTGGTGATGGCGATGACCGCCATGATTGCCCTGGTCGGGTTTGAGCTGCTGATGGCCCAGGAGCTGCAGTTTGTTCACGGCTTTACGCCGTTTGAAGCGGGCATGTTCATGCTGCCGGTGATGGTCGCCAGCGGGTTCAGCGGGCCGATCGCAGGCGTGCTGGTTGGGCGTTTGGGGCTACGCATTGTCGCGGCCGGCGGCATGGGGCTCAGCGCCGTCAGCTTTATCGGGCTGTCGATGCTCGACTTCAGCACACAGCAGTGGCAGGCGTGGGGGCTGATGGTGCTGCTCGGCTTCAGTGCCGCCAGCGCGCTGCTGGCCTCGACCTCGGCAATTATGGCGGCCGCGCCGAAGGAGAAAGCCGCCGCCGCGGGAGCAATTGAAACCATGTCCTATGAACTGGGCGCCGGGCTGGGGATCGCCATTTTTGGTCTGCTGTTGACCCGCAGCTTCTCGGCCTCGATTGCCCTGCCGCAAGGGCTGAATGCCTCGCTCATCGATAAAGCCTCGTCATCCATTGGTGAGGCGATGAAGGTGGCGCAGGATCTGACCCCGACGCTGGCGGAGTCGGTGATTGAGGCGGCGAAAAGCGCGTTTATCACCTCGCACAGCGTGGCGCTGGGCAGCGCGGGCGGAATGCTACTGCTGTTGGCAGTGGGGATCTGGTTCAGCCTGGCGAAGGTCAAGCCGCAGTAATACAGGGCGCGCGGTTGGCGCGGGCGGGGCAGATGGGCTATGTTTTTTACAGGATTATCTGACTCTTGCTGGAAAATATGAGCCTTCGCCACAGCAGTGAACCGTCCCAACCGCTCTCCCGGTTAACCCTGCTTGCAGGGGGGGCGCTGGGCGTCGTTTTTGGTGATATCGGCACCAGCCCGCTTTATACCTTCCGCACGGTGCTTTCGCTCTCTGAGCATGACCCTACGCCTGACGTCATCCTGGGCCTGCTCTCCCTTATTACCTGGACGCTCATCCTGGTGACCTCCATCAAGTATGCCGCCTTCGCCATGCGAATTGATAATCATGGCGAGGGGGGCATCATGGCCTTAATGTCGCTTCTGGTGGAAAAAGGCAAAGGCGGTCGCTGGGTCATTTTTGCCGCCCTGATTGGAGCCGCGTTGATATACGGTGACGGCGCGATAACCCCGGCCATCTCCGTGCTTTCCGCCCTGGAAGGGCTGGAGATGGTGATCCCTGAGTCCCAGCCGTACATATTACCCCTCACGGTGGCGGTGTTGCTGGCGCTGTTCCTGATCCAGCCTTTTGGTACCGCCCGCATAGGGAAGATATTTGGCCCGGTGATGGCGCTGTGGTTTTTGGCGATTGCGGCCCTGGGCGTGCGGGGGATCGTTCAGCACCCCTCGGTACTGTTGGCTCTTAATCCTGCTTACGGCATCGCGTTTTTGTTTTCGAACGGGTATACCAGTTTCCTGGTCCTGGGGGGCGTTTTTCTCTGCGTGACGGGGGCCGAGGCCCTGTATGCAGACATGGGGCATTTTGGTAAAAAGCCGATCTGGCTGGCCTGGTACGGCATCGTCTTTCCTTCGCTGCTGCTCAACTATGCTGGCCAGTCAGCGCTGATTCTGGCCGGTGCCGACAGCAAGCAAAACCTTTTCTACACGCTCTGTCCGCCTGTTCTCCAGGTTCCGCTCATCATACTTGCCGCGCTGGCGACGATCATCGCCAGTCAGGCGATTATTACCGGCGCTTTTTCCATGACGCGTCAGGCGATTCAGCTCGGCTGGTTACCCCGGCTACGCATCAAACAGACGGCGGCAGAAAGCTACGGTCAGATTTATATAGGGATAATAAACTGGCTGCTGATGGTGGTGACGATTGGCCTGGTGGTGTTCTTTAAATCCTCCGATAAGCTTGCCGCGGCGTACGGCATCGCCGTGTCGTTAACCATGCTGATGACCACGGGGCTGTTGTTTGTGGCGATGCGGGAAGTGTGGCGCTGGAGCCGGGTCAGCAGCGCGCTTATTGCCCTCTGTTTCCTGGTGATTGATGCCACCTTCTTGTTTGCCAATCTGATTAAAGTCCTGGAGGGTGGCTATATCCCGCTGCTGATGGCCGCAGCCATTTGTACGGTGATGCTAATCTGGCACCGCGGCGTTAAGGCGGTCTCCGCATCGGTGGGCGAGAAGGGCGTCAGCGTGGATGCGTTCTTTGCCCAGCTTCAGCAAAAGACGGTGCCCAGAGTGGTAGGCTCGGCCGTGTTTTTGACCCGTACACAGAACAATATCCCACCGGTCATGCGCTGGCATGTCGCGCGAAACCGGGCACTACAGCAGGATGTGTTGTCGCTGACCATTGATATACTCAATGTGCCCTACGTCGGGGAAGAGCAGCGTATCAGGGTGGAGCAGCGCGCGCCGGGCTACTGGCACGGCGTGGCGCAATATGGCTTTATGGAACACCCGGACATTCCGCGGTTGTTACAGGGGGTCAGCGAGATTAACGCGCTTTTTGCCACGGATGATGCCACCTGGTATGTCGGGCATGAAACCATTGTGGCAGGCGAAGGCGGGACCGGTATGGCGGCCTGGCAACGGCACATTTTTGCCTTCATGAAGCGCAACTGCACGCACGTCATCAACCACTACCACCTTCCCAGCGATCGGGTGGTTGAAATCAGCCGGCGCGTTGCCGTCTAGCGTCGCGCGAAAGCAGGGGGCTGCTTTCGCGCCGTTCTAGCTCTCCTGGGCCGCGGACAGGACGCTGTGCAACAGCACGTTCGCCCCTTTCTCCGACCACTCCGGCAGGATCCTTTCCGCTTCGTTATGGCTGACGCCCTTCACGCAGGGGATAAAGATCATGCTGGCGGGCGCTATTTTGCTGACATAGCAGGCGTCGTGTCCCGCACCGGAGACCATCTGTTTCGACGAATAGCCCAGCTCCGTCACGGCCTTCTCCGTACGAGCGAGGCATTCGGCATCAAACGCGATGGGCGCGTAGTCAAAAATGCGCTCAACGAGAGCCGACACGCCGCGCAGGCTCAGGCTTTCAGCCACCTTATGCAGCGCCGCTTCCATGGCTTCCAGAGCCGCCTGCGCCGGATGGCGAAACTCCACGCTGCATTCAACACGAGACGGCACGACGTTGCGCGAGTTTGGCGTAACCTTCGCCATACCGATCGTCGCGCGTCCGTCCGGCGCATGCCGATAGCCAATCTCTTCCACTTTCAATGCCAGCTCGGCGAAGGCGGTCAGCGCGTCGCGGCGGCTGTGCATCGGCGTCGTGCCCGCGTGAGAGGCGAATCCGTCCAGCGTCAGGGTAAACCAGCGCTGCCCCATTGCCGCGCGGACTGAGCCGATATCGATGGCCTCATCTTCCAGGATCGGGCCCTGTTCGATGTGCAGTTCGTAGCAGGCGTGAACAGGAAACGCGCGGGCAGGGGCTTCACCCCGGTAGCCAATGCTATCCAGCGCTTCACCCACGGTGATACCGTTGCTATCCGCGCGGGCGTGGGCGTACGCTTCGCTAAACTGCCCCGTCCAGACCCCTGAAGCGAGCATGGCTGGCGCAAATCGCGCGCCTTCTTCGTTAGTCCAGTTCACCAGCACGATGTCACGCTCCGTCTCAACGTGATGGTCATTGAGGGTACGCAGCAGCTCCAGCCCGGCCAGCACGCCGTAAACGCCGTCATAGTTCCCGCCCAGCGGCTGGGTATCCATGTGCGAACCGGTCATGACCGGGGCAAGCTGCGGGTTTTTCCCCACGCGGCGGATAAACATGTTGCCCATGCTGTCGACGTCACAGGTAAAACCGGCGTCCAGCGCCCAGTCGCGCAGCAGGTCACGCGCAACACGATCTTCCTCGCTCAATGCCAGACGGGTGACGCCACCGGCGGGCGTGCCGCCGATCTGCGCCATCATCTCAAGCGTTGACCACAGCCGTTCGGCGTTGACGCGGATCATGTCTTGTCCTTGCTGCTGCGGTAGCGGAAATCACAGCACGCACCGCCCTGCATAATGGTGGTGGTGCGGGTTAGCTCAACGTCCGGCGCATAGCCAACGATGAATTTTTCATCCCGCGCGCAGGAGAGCAGATGACCAATCTCGCCCAGCCCCATTTCGTGATACATCTCCGCGTAGCGACAGCGGGTCACGTTGTAGTTGTACTGCTGGTCGTCGGCGTCGATCACCTTCACCTCCAGGGCGTTATCTTTCTCCCACAGATACTGCAGGGCGATAAAGCTCTTGATGTTCGCGCCGTTGGGTTCTTTGCTGGCAAATGCTTTACCAGCGTCAATCGCGGCCTGCTCAATGGCCTCGCCAATCACCGCCTGGGCGCGGGCTTTCCCTATCTCGCGCACCAGGATTTCATAAATTGGCTTAATAATTTCTGCTTCAATTTTGCGGCGGGCGAGAATGCCCAGCTCGTTATTATCACTCATCACATTGCCTCGCTGCGTTACTTCGCTTTTGCGCCGCCCAGCACGGTCTGCGGCTGCCATTTGCCGTCGACCACCTTGTAGACCGTGAACGACGGCGATTTCAGGTTGCCCTCTTTATCAAACGCGATCTGTCCGGTGACGCCGGAATAGCTGATGGCGCGCAGGGCGGGCAGATACGCGGAAGGCTCAACGGAGTCTGCTTTTTCCATTGCCGCAACCAGCACGCGGGTGGCGTCATAGGCGAACGGGGCGTGCAGTTCGATATGGGTGTGGTAGCGGGACTGGTACGCCTGCTCGAACGCTTTGCCGCCCGGCATCTGGTCAACGGGCAGGCCCGGTTCCAGGGCCACAACGCCTTCGCCTTCTTTCTGCGCCAGCTTCAGGAACGTCTGGCTGACGAATCCGCCTGCGCCCATCAGCGTGGCATTCATGCCCAGCTGTTTGATGCGACGCGCCAGCGGTGCGGCCTGGCTGTCGACGCCGCCGAAGAAGATCAGATCGGCGTTTTTACTGCGGATGGCGGTCAGGACGGCGCTAAAATCGACCGTTTTGTCATCCACGTACTGACGATCGACAATTTTCACGCCCTGGGCTTCCAGCGATTTAATAAACTGGTCTGCCAGACCCTGACCAAATGCGGTACGGTCGTCGATCACCGCAATGCGTTTGGCTTTCAGGGTATTCACAGAGTACTGACCGGCAAACTGACCGCCGTCATCGTCGTGTCCCATCACGCGGAAGCTGGTATCAAAACCTTGTTGCGTATAGGCGTGACCGGTCGCGACCGGTGCGACCTGTGCGATGCCCGCATCGTGATAGACACGTGCGGCAGGAATGCTGGTACCGGTGTTCCAGTGACCGACGACGCCCGCCACGCCGCTATCCACCAGACGCTGCGCGACGGCCACGGCGGTGCGCGGATCGGACTGATCGTCTTCGGACTGCAGTTTGAAGGTCACCGCTTTGCCGCCGATGGTCGGGTGCTGCTTGTTAATGTCGTCAATGGCCAGCTGCGCGCCGTTCTCCAGATCTTTACCGATACGGGCAGACGGGCCGGTGAGCGGGCCCGCGAGACCGATAACCACGGTTTCGCTGTCAGCGGCCCACGTGGCCGTCGAGGCAAAGCTGCCGAGGAGGATAGCGGCGCTGAGCGCACTGATTTTTACTGTTTTCATTGTATTTCCCTGATGTTGGCTGGTGTGGTTAAACGGGCATTTCGCCCAAATAAATCTGTGCAATCTGGTCGTCATTGAGCAGCGCTTTCGATTCGCCATGATGAACAATGCTGCCGCTGTCCATCACCCACGCGCTGTCGGTGACTTCCAGCGCGAGACGGGCGTTTTGTTCGATGAGCAGCAGGGCAACGCCGCGCTCGCGCAGGCCGGCAATGACGACAAAAATGTTTTCAACCATCTTCGGCGCAAGGCCCATCGACGGCTCGTCGAGGATCAGCAGGCGCGGGCGGCTGAGCAGGGCGCGGTTAAGGGCCAACAACTGTTGCTCACCGCCGGACAGCAGGCCGGCAAGCTGATGCTGGCGTTCGCCCAGGCGCGGGAAGCGCTCGAAAATCTCGTTCATTTCGCGACTAACGGTGACAGTGTCACGTCTTAGCCAGGCGCCCATCTGCAGGTTTTCCAGGACCGTCATGCGGGAGAAAATCCCGCGGCCCTCCGGGACCATCACCAGTCCGTCGCGCAGTAGCGCCTCGGGCCTGTGTCTGCGGACGTCTTTACCGCGGAATTCAATACTGCCGCTAAAGCTTTCCAGCCCGGTAATGGCGCGCACGGTGGAGCTTTTCCCCGCGCCGTTAGCGCCGATCAGCGTCGCCTGTTCACCCTCGTGCAGGGTAAAAGAGACATCCCGGACGGCCTGAATACCGCCGTAATGCACATCCACACGTTCCACCTTCAGTAATTCAGACATGGGCGTTGCCTCCAAGCCAGGCGGCGATCACTGCCGGGTCTCGACGTACGTTCTCCGGCGTGCCGCTGGCGAGCGTTTTGCCGTAATCCAGCACCGTCAGGCGATCGCAGATGCCCATCACCAGCTTGACGTCATGCTCAATCATCAGCAGGGTTTTGCCGTCATCGCGCAGGCGCATTAGCAACTCGCCGAGCGCCACTTTTTCCGCCGCGTTCATCCCGGCGGCGGGTTCGTCCAGCGCCAGCAGCAGCGGATCCGTTGCCAGCGCGCGGGCAATCTCCAGACGGCGTTGATGACCATAGGCCAGATCGCAGGCGCGGTAGTGGGCGAACCTGGCAATGCCGGTGTACTCCAGCCAGTGCCAGGCCAGTTCCCGGGTCTGCCTCTCTTCCTCGCGAGCGCGTTTGTAACGGCTCAGCGCGGCCCACAGGCCGTTACGGGTGCGCACGTGGCGACCCACCATCACGTTTTCCAGCACCGACATGTCGTTAAAGAGGCGCACGTTCTGAAACGTGCGGGCAATCCCGGCGGCGGTGACTTTCTCAATGTGCTTTGGGAAATAGGGCTTATCGGCAATCGAAAATTCACCACTGTCCGCCGGATAAAGCCCGGTGATCAGGTTAAAACAGGTGGTTTTTCCCGCCCCGTTGGGACCAATCAGGCCGTAGATCTCACCCTTGTTCACGGTGATCGAAACGTCATCCACGGCGGTAAGCCCGCCGAAGCGTTTTGACATGTTGCGTACGGTTAACAGGCTCATGCTTTCACCTCCTTGTGGCGAACCGGCCAGATCCCGGACGGGCGCACCAGCATGACCAGTACCAGCGCCAGGCCGTAAAACAGCTGACGCAGCACTTCCGGGTCAATCAGCACCGTACCGAACAGCGCCTGCTGAACCGGCGCTGCCTGACTGCGCAGCAGTTCCGGCAGGGCGGTAAGCAGTATCGCGCCGAGGATCACGCCAGGAATGTGTCCCATACCGCCCAGCACCACCATCGCCAGCACGGCAATGGACTCCTGTAACGTGAAGGATTCTGGGGAGACAAAGCCCTGAAACGCGCCGAACAGGGCACCCGCCACGCCGCCAAAAGAGGCACCCATCGCAAAGGCCAGCAGCTTATAGTTACGCACGTTGATGCCCATCGCGCGCGCCACATCCTCATCCTCGCGGATGGCGTGCCAGGCGCGACCAATACGGGAATGCTGCAGGCGCAGGCAGACAAAAATAATCGCCACAATCACCAGCATCAGCAGGTAGTACCACAGCCACAGCGCGGGCACTTTGAAACCAAACCAGTGGTATACGCCGCTGAACTTCAGGCCGAACAGGTTGAGCGTATCCACCCCGGTAATACCCTTCGCACCGTTGGTGATGTTCACCGGTCGGTCGAGGTTGCGCATCAGAATGCGGATAATTTCGCCAAAGCCGAGGGTTACTATCGCCAGGTAGTCCCCGCGCAGCTTCAGCGTAGGAGCACCGAGTAAAATGCCGCAGACCGCCGCGACGAGCGCCGCCAGCGGTATAATCAGCAGATATGAGGTGTGCAGCCCGTCAGGGAACCAGACGCTGAGGATCGGAAACACCTCCAGAAGGTGTGGGGAGGCCATTAGTGCCGCAAGGTAGGCGCCGACCGCGTAAAAGGCGATAAAGCCCATGTCCAGCAGGCCGGTATAGCCCACCACAATATTAAGCCCGAGTGCCAGCATGATGTAGAGCAGGGCGAAGTCGATCACACGTACCCAGTAGTTGCCGCCAAGCTGCGTGGCCATTACGGGAGCAATCAGCAGCGCGAGGCAGAACAGGACCATGCCTGACCAGAATTTGCGCGTCGTCGTCGGGGCCTGAAGTTGAAGTGTTGTCATGGTATTCCTTACGCCCTGTGCGCCACGCGCTCGCCCAGCAGGCCTGCCGGACGGAAGACCAGCACCAGAATCAGGACCATAAAGGCAAAGACATCCTGATAGTTGCTGCCAAAGACGCCGTGGGTGAGTTCCCCCAGATAACCTGCGCCCAGCGCTTCGATAATGCCGAGCAGGATGCCGCCAATCATGGCGCCACGAATGTTACCAATGCCCCCCAGCACGGCGGCGGTAAAGGCCTTGATCCCGGGCAAAAAGCCCATCGAGAAGCTGGCGTTACCGTAATTGCTGGCCATCATCACGCCTGCCAGCGCGGCAAACACGCCGCCAATGGCAAACGTCAGGGTGATGATGGCGTTTGGGTTAACCCCCATCAGCGTGGCCACGTGTGGGTTTTCCGCCACGGCGCGCATACCGCGCCCCAGACGGGTGTATTCCACCAGCAGCCACAGGCCGGTCATCACAGCCAGCGCCAGCGCCACGGTGACAATGCCGGTAACGGTCACGATGGCGGGCGGGTGCGTTTCACTTCCAGACGTCACGGCAATCGGATCCATGGGCAGGATCTGCGGGAACATCAGCGGGTTGCGCGTCCAGATAATCATCGCCACGGTTTGCAGCAGGACCGAGACGCCGATACCCGATATCAGCGGAGCCAGGCGTGGGGCGTTACGCAGTCGACGGTAGGCAAACCGCTCCACGGCCATTGCCAGCAGGGCGCAAACGGCCATGGCAATCACCAGGGCAACACCAAGCTGCAGCAGCAGCGGCATGTGAGGAAAGGTGGTATTCAGGGCGTTAATGGCGGAAAGCGTGGTGAGCGCACCGACCATCAGAATATCGCCGTGAGCAAAGTTAATAATGCGCAAGATGCCATACACCATGGTATAGCCCAGCGCGATCAGCGCGTAGATGCTTCCCAGCATCACACCGTTGATCAGTTGTTGTATGAGTGTATCCAACGTCTGTACCCGCAAAGTGCTGTTTCTGCGGCTACCATCCGATAATTGAATTAAATTGTAAAATACACATATATTATTTCTTATGATAAACCGGAATTGCTTTATCTTAATGATTTGTATAAAGATAATGTAATCGCGTTCCCGGCTAAAAAGCCTAAAGAAATCAACATATGAATAAAACAGAACAATCGGCAGATTTGTCCGCGTATGCAGACAGTCGCCTGGCAAACGATCCGCCGCTTCGGGCTGTCCGTGCCTTTGAGGCCATCGCCCGGCTGGGCAGCGTCACGCTGGCCGCGCAGGAGCTGGATATCTCTCCGTCGGCGGTCAGCCATCAGCTCAAGGTGCTCGAAGGATACCTGCAAATGCCGCTCACGGAACGTCAGGGGCGCAGACTGGTGCTGAGCCAGCACGGACGTGAATATTACCGCTCGATTCGCGCGGCGTTTAACGTGCTGCGCCAGGCAACGGAGCACCTGGCGGAGCAGGCGCAAACGCGTCAGGTCACCATCAGCCTGATCCCGCTGTTTGGTATGGGGTGGTTTATCCCACGTTTGCCTGCGTTTATGCGCGCCAATCCCCAAACCGAGATCAACGTGGTATATGCCAACCACCGTAACTATCTGAGCGACGCGTCGGATATGTCGATTCGTTTTGGCAACGGGCAGTGGGCGGGCTATCAGAGTGAAAAGCTGATTTCCGGTCAGATGGTACCGGTGTGCAGCCGCGCGTTTTTACGCATTCATGGCCATATCGATACGCCTGAGCAGCTGCTGCAAATGCCGCTCCTGCACGATGAAGAGCGCACGAGCTGGACGCAGTGGTTTTTGTTGCAGGGGGTAAAACGTCCTCTCCGGCGCAGCGGCCCGCTGTTTGAAGACGGACTGTTGACGCTGGCGGGCGTACAGGCTGGTCTGGGCTGTGCGCTAATGCGTGAGCCGCTGATTGCGCCGTATCTTGAGAGCGGCGAGCTGGTGAAGATATTTGACTTACCGATTGATGACGGGCGCGATTATTACCTCTGCGTGCGTACAGACTCAGAGATGACCGAGGACGGCAAGCTGCTGCAAAACTGGCTTCGTTGGGCTGCGAACGGAGAGTCGTCAGCCGGATAGGAAGATAAAAAAAGCCAGCTTGTTCAGCTGGCTTTTGTAGTGACAAAATTTAGAACTGGTAGGTCAGACCCAGCGCCACGATGTTGTCGGTACCGATGCCTGCCTGGCGAGTGAACTTGTTGTCGTCGAGCAGGTTGATTTTGTAATCCACGTAGGTGGACATGTTTTTGTTAAAATAATAGGTCGTGCCAACATCGATGTATTTAACCAGATCCTGGTCGCCGAAGTTTTCGATGTCTTTGCCTTTAGACTGCAGGTAAGCGATGGATGGACGCAGGCCAAAGTCGAACTGATACTGAGCCACAACTTCGAAGTTTTGCGCCTTGTTGGCAAAGCCGTAGATGTCGGTACGCTTGTTGTTAGAAGTACCGAAGCGGGTTGCGTTATAGGTCTGAGAGTACTGCGCCGCGAGGTAAACGTTGTTCGCGTCGTATTTCACACCACCGCTGTATACTTCAGCGCGGTCGCCTTCACCGTATACGCCAGCCGCATTCTGGTCAGCGGTACGACGTGAAGAGGACATTGCGCCACCCACGCTGAAGCCTTCACCCAGATCGTAAGTCAGGGATGCGCCATAGCCGTCACCGTTCTGGTTCAGCAGGCTGCGACCGCTGGTGTTTTCACCCTCTACGCTGCCGTTTTTGCCCTGGTACTGCAGAGCAAAGTTCAGGCCGTCAACCAGACCAAAGAAGTCCTGGTTACGGTAGGTCGCGACGCCGTTAGCACGTTGCTGCAGGAAGTTGTCAGCGCCGTAGGTATC
>NZ_QPFW01000219.1:0-40071 GCF_008122455.1 Enterobacter sp. C6 | reverse complement strand
GAGGCGGTAGTTCTTATCTTCCATACAGTCGTTGATATGCTGGTATCCGGCCAGATAGCCCAGATACGCCAGGAACGAGTGGCTGCCGTTGAGCATGCGCAGCTTCATCTCTTCAAACGGGATCACGTCCGACACCAACTCGGCGCCAGCTTTTTCCCATTCCGGACGGCCCGCAACAAAGTTATCTTCGATCACCCACTGACGGAACGGTTCACAGGCTACTGCCGCCGGATCGCGCACGCCGGTCAGCCGTTCGATTTTATCCAGCGTGTCGGGGGTGACCGCAGGCACGATGCGATCCACCATGGTTGACGGGAAGGTGACGTTAGCCTCGATCCAGTCCGCCAGCTCACCGTCTACCGCCCGGGCATACGCGCAGGTGACATTGCGCATCACGTGGCCGTTCTCCGGCATGTTGTCACAGGACATCACGCTAAACGCCGGCAGACCCGCCGCTTTGCGACGCGCCAGCGCTTCCACGATTACACCCGGCGCAGATTTCGGCTGGTGCGGGTTTTGCAAGTCGGCGACGATAAACGGATGATCGAGCATCAGTTGCCCGGTCGCGGGTGAGTGGCAGTAGCCTTTCTCGGTGATGGTAAGCGAGACAATCGCCACCTGCGGTTCACACAGCGCTGCCAGCACCGTCTCCAGCCCGTCTACCTGCGCATGGAGGGCCTTTTTGACCACGCCCACCACGCGGGAGGTCCACGCATCGGCAGACATCTCCGCCACGGTATAGAGATTATCCTGCGCGTTCAGATCGGCAATCTGCTGCTCGCCGCCAATCAGGTTAACCTCACAGTAACCCCAGTCGCTGCCGTGATCAGCGGCGAGGATATCGGCATACACTGCCTGATGCGCCCGGTGAAATGCGCCAAAGCCTAAATGAACGATGCGTGCTTTAAGGCTGTCGCGATCGTACTGAGGCAGCGTCGCGTTGGCCTGTAATAAGGTATTTTCCATGATTAAGACTCGTTAATTAGAAAGCTGTGGTTCGCTGCCGCTCCTTCTGAAGCGGCAGCGCCTGCTGACTACACCAACTAGAATGGCAGTTGGGGTAAAAAAATAACTGCCATCAACCATACTGATACTGACGTTTGAGATTTTGATTTATATTAACTTTTGCTCATGTGGTGTGACATAAACATAAAGTTGTGTGATAAGTAACTCAAGATATAAACCATCAGCGCCGCGAGGAGATCGCGCCGTAACCCACACGCTCTTCTGGTGAGGACTCCGCTGCGTCTTGCGCCGCGCTCAAATCACGGTCGCGCACTTCCGGCATCAGGATCGCCGAGAGCAGCCCAATCACGGAATAGGCCACCAGCATGGCAACAATCGGCCACCAGGAGCCGGTCATATTGCAGAAAATCCCCGCCAGTACCGGACCAAAGCCCACAGCTACCAGACCGCCCGCCTCTTTCGAGATAGCCATACGGGTAAAGCGATTTCGCGAACCAAACATCTCCGCCATAGTGATATTTTCCAGCGCGAACAGCCCCAGAACGGCGAAGTTATGGATAACGATGATAGAGAGCATGATCGTCCCCGGCGCATAGCTCTTATCGACGATGATCGACAGCATCGGGTAGGCGAGCAGAATGGCGGAGATATTGAGGATAATGTACGGCAGACGGCGCCCCACTTTATCGGAAAGCCAGCCCAGCAGCGGGATGGAGATAAACCCGAGAATGGAGCTGATCATCAGCGCATCGGTAGGGATGGCCTTATCGAACAGCAGCGTCTGGACCAGATACCCCGCGAGGAACGTCTGGATCAGACCCGAGTTGCCCGCCTGGCCGAAACGCAGGCCGGTCGCCAGCCAGAAGGATTTACTTTTCACCATTGAACCGAGCGATGTGTCCGGCTGCACGGTTTGCGCATCGTTCACTTTCTCAAAGACCGGGCTCTCCTTGAGGTTCATCCGCAGCCAGATGGCAAAGATCATCACCACGACGCTGGCGAGGAACGGCACGCGCCAGCCCCAGGCGAGCAGCTCTTCACGGTCAAGGGCAAAGAACATGATGGCCCAGATCGCCGTGGCGCTTAGCGTCCCGCAGTTAGTGCCCATCGCCACCAGCGAGGAGATGATGCCGCGCTTTCCTTTCGGCGCGTACTCCGCCAGCATGGTCCCGGCCCCGGAGATTTCAGCCCCGGCGCCCAGGCCCTGAATAATGCGCAGCGTCACCAGCAGAACCGGGGCAAAAATCCCGATCTGCGCGTAGGTCGGCAGGACGCCAATCAGCGTGGTGCAGATCCCCATCATGGTGATGGTGATGAACAGCACCTTCTTACGGCCAATGCTGTCGCCCATTCTGCCAAAGATAAAGGCGCCGACAATGCGTGCGATATAGCCTGCGCCGTAGGTCCCCATCGCCAGGATCAGCGCCATCGCGGCAGACTGTTCGGGGAAGAAGATCTCATGGAAGACCAGGGCAGCCCCCAGCGAGTAAAGCTGAAAGTCCATAAACTCCAGAGCGGTGCCGAGCCAGCCGGAAACGGCGGCTTTCACCAGATCGGCAGTGGATCGTTGCGGTTGTGCTTGTGTCATGATGGCTATCTCTGAAAGGTAAGATGCGAACCACATAGAGCCTGTCTGCGCAGGCCCTTAATCGCGTAAATGATTATTGGCCGAACGTGAGCAAGACTTTGCAGCACTGCCGCTGATCTTTCTCAAACAGTTCGATGGCGTCTGTTACGTGGTGATAGTCAAAAGTATGGGTGATCAGTTTTTCCGGGTCGATCAGCCCCCTCTTCAGCCAGTCGATGACGACCGGGAATTTGTTGGCATTGAGGCGCGAGGAGAAGATCGCCAGCTCTTTGCCGGTAATGCCCTGCTGAACAATCTGGCTCGGCTCGCTGGAGAAGCCCATCAGCACGATGCGCGCCGCCGGAGAGGCCAGGGTTATCGCTTCCTGCAAAATAGATGGATGGCAGGCGGCATCAATGATTAACGTCGGTTTGATGCCTTTTTCCTCCAGCGCGTCCTGCAGCGACTGCTCGCCATTATTAAAGACCCAATCCGCGCCGCTGCGCCGGGCCATCTCAAGGCGCTCGTCTATGCGGTCTACCACGATAACCTGCTTGACCTTATAGACGCCTTTCAGCGCCTGCACGGTGACCAGCCCCATAGGGCCAGCGCCGTAAATCAGCGCTACGTCCTGTTCCGTCGGTTTCGCCTGCCCCGTTACGTTGGCGGCAATGGTAAAGGGCTCAACCATGACGGCGTGTCGGTCGGGAATGTCATCCGGGATAGGCCAGGCATTTTTAGCGGGCACTGCCGCATATTCGCTGAAGCCGCCGTCACGGTGAACCCCCAGCACCACCAGCGAGGTGCAGACGTTCGGTTTTCCGACGGAGCACGGATAGCAATGACCGCAGCTGATCACCGGGTCAACCGAGACGCGCTGGCCCAGGCGGGCACTGTCTACGCCCTCGCCCACGGCGTCAATCACGCCAAAAAATTCGTGGCCGATGACGCGTGGATACTTCGCAAACGGATTATGGCCGCGATAGATGTGGCTGTCCGAACCGCAGATCCCCGCCAGCGTGATTTTGACGCGGACGTCACCTGCGCCTGGCTCCGGGCGTGGCCGCTCTTCAATCACCAGTTCGTTCGGCTGTTGAATCACTACGCTTTTCATCGTTCGCTCCTCGTTTACCAGTTCCACAGCGTGCCGTCTTCAAGACGGGCTACCGGCAGATAGGCCGGATCGTAGGGGTATTTCGCCGCCAGTTTTTCATCAAACTCGATGCCCAGCCCCGGCTTGTCGCCCGGGTGCATATAGCCGTTATCAAAGCGCCAGCTGTGCGGGAAGACCTCCAGCATCTGTTCGGAGTAGCCCATATATTCCTGCACGCCAAAGTTTGGCACCCACAGGTCGAAATGCAGCGCGGCGGCGTGGCAAACGGGCGAGAGATCCGACGGGCCGTGCGAGCCGGTGCGCACCTGATAAAGCGAGGCGAAGTCGGCGATGCGACGCATCCCGGTAATGCCGCCCGCGTGGGTAATGGTGGTGCGAATATAGTCGATAAGCTGCTCTTCGATGAGCTGCTTGCAGTCCCAGATGCTGTTAAACACTTCCCCCACCGCAATGGGCGTAACGGTATGCTGGCGGATCAGGCGGAAGCAGGCCTGGTTTTCCGCAGGCGTTGGGTCTTCCATCCAGAACATGCGGAATGCTTCGATGCTCTTGCCGAAGCGCGCCGCTTCGATTGGCGTCAGGCGGTGGTGCATGTCGTGCAGGAGATGTTCATTAAAGCCGAATTTACTGCGCACCGCGTCGAACAGCTTCGGCGTGAAATCGAGGTATTTTTCGGTGGACCACAGCTGCTCTTCCGGCCAGTCACCTTTGGTCGCAGGCTCGTAGGCCAGCCCCTTCCCTTTGGCCATGCCGTAGGTGGTTTTCATGCCCGGCACGCCGCACTGCACGCGGATCGCCTTAAAGCCCATCTCTTTATGACGGGCGTAGTCTTCCAGCACGTCGTCAATGGTGTGCCCGGTGGTGTGGCAGTAGACCATCACCCCTTCCCGGGAGGCGCCGCCCAGCAGCTGGTAGAGCGGCATGTTGGCCGCCTTGGCTTTGATGTCCCACAGCGCCATGTCCACGGCGGAGATGGCCGACATGGTGACCGGTCCGCGACGCCAGTAGGCGCCCTTATAGAAAAACTGCCAGATGTCTTCGATGCGGTGCGCATCGCGGCCAATCAGCTGGGGGCAAAGGTGATCCTTCAGGTACGAGGCAACGGAGAGCTCGCGTCCGTTTAGCGTAGCGTCACCGAGGCCGACAATCCCCTCATCGGTGGTGATTTTAAGGGTGACAAAGTTCCGCCCCGGGCAGGTAACAAACACGTCAGCCGCGACAATCTTCATAATTCCTTTCCTTACATCGTTCGTTGTGATGCTGGAAATTTACCCACCAACCCTACTACCATACAAGTATAATGATCATAAAATCAGCTAGCGATCACAAAACCCGGGGACTCAGGCGCGCCCCCATCCCGCCACAATAATCAGCATACCGCACAGGGCAATCAGCGCCCCGGCCCAGTCGTATGCGCTGAGCTTGACGCCGTCCACCACGCGTAACCACAGCAGCGCCGTGCAGACATAGACGCCACCGTAAGCCGCGTAAACGCGCCCACTGGCCGCCGGATGCAGCGTTAACAGCCAGACAAACAGGGCCAGCGCGACGCTTGCCGGGATGAGCAACAATACGGTTCCTCCCTTCTTCAGCCAGAGCCAGGGCAGGAAGCAGCCGATGATTTCGCATAGCGCGGTGGCAAAAAAAAGCAGCGTCGTTTTAAGCATATTTCACGTCAGGTGAGGATCTATTTAACCATCATACCTGATGATGCCCTTTACTTTTCCATACTTGCTCCGCGGGTATGCCGTCATTTCGCTTTAGTGTAGAATCTGTACGGGGTAACTTGATTATCTGCACCCATTTAAAAGGAAACGCTATGACCACATTAAGCAAACGCCTTTGTCTGACAGCCCTGCTGGCGCTGTCATCGTTCGCCTTTGCCGCCTCTGCGACAGCGGAAACCAGCAAGCTCGTTATTGAGTCTGGTGACAGCGCGCAAAGCCGCCAGAACGCCGCCATGGACAAAGAACAATGGAATGACACCCGTAACCTTCGTCAGAAGGTCAACAAACGTGCTGAAAAAGAGTGGGACAAAGAAGATGTCGCTTTTGACGCGCGCGATAAGTGTCAGCAAAGTGCAAACGTCAATGCCTACTGGGAGCCTAACACTCTGCGCTGCCTGGATCGCCGCACTGGCCGCACGGTAGCCCCGTAATGTCTGGATCCTGCGACGTTAAACTCCGTCCGCTGGAGCGTGAAGACCTGCGTTTCGTCCACCAGCTCGATAATAATGCCAGCGTGATGCGCTACTGGTTCGAAGAACCTTACGAGGCGTTTGTCGAGCTGTCCGATCTCTACGATAAGCACATTCACGATCAGAGTGAACGTCGGTTTGTGGTGGAGTGTGAAGGCGAAAAAGCCGGTCTTGTTGAGCTGGTTGAAATCAACCACGTTCACCGTCGGGCGGAGTTCCAGATCATCATCTCCCCTGAGCATCAGGGAAAAGGCCTTGCCTCACGGGCAGCGAAGCTGGCAATGGATTACGGATTCAACGTTCTGAATCTCTACAAGCTTTACCTGATTGTGGACAAAGAGAACGAGAAAGCGATCCATATCTACCGCAAGCTGGGCTTTATGGTGGAAGGCGAGCTGATTCACGAGTTCTTTATCAACGGTGAATACCGCAATACCATTCGCATGTGCATCTTCCAGCATCAGCACCTGGCCGGGCACAAGCCGTCAGGCGCCAGCCTGCTGAAACCTACCGCGCAGTAACCTGCGCGGTTTTATTCTCAGTAATAATCAATCGTGTTCTTGATGGTGTACTTGCGCTCAACGGCGGGTTTGACGCTGTCGTCGGTGATCGTCAGATCGCAGCTCACCGGGTTATTGTGGCGATCGTAATCGCAGCTCTGCTTCACGTTGCCCAGCGGCTTGTCATTCAACATGCTCACCGCCGAGTAATCCATTCTTTTGCGAACATCTTTAGACGGCGTCGACTGGACGGACAGGTGCTGATCCCCGGAGACGGTGGTTTTGCCCAGCGGGTAACCATCCGCATCGTAGCGATACTTCACTTCCATCTCTTTGCCGTGCGCCGCCACCACAAAACCGTTGTCGTCGGTATCCCACGTCACCCCGGCTGACGGCAGTTCGGCCAGCTGGCATTTCCCCTGCAGCTTCACTTTTCGCTGCTGGGTTTCTGCGTCAAGATAGTAATTGGCATCCAGCACCAGCGCCACGCCGGTGTTGGCCTCCAGGTCGTGCAGCTCCAGCGTATCGAAACACCCTTCCGTCGAGACGGTGCCGGTGACCCGTTTGGACACTTCGCCCTTCTCGTTGAACAGCGTCTGAGTAAAGTCTTTGACCGGGCCGCGCAGCGGATCAAAATCAAATTCGTTCGAAAAACTCGCCATCTCGGGCGTAAACGACAGCGGCGCGGAGCTGTTGTCGCACCCCACCAGTGTTGCTGCCAGTAGCGTTATCGCTGCGTATTTCTTCACATTTATTACCGTAAAGGGAGATTATTCCCAATCATATTAGCAAATACAGTTGTTTACACGAAGCCTGCTAAAATTAATCTCTACACAGAGAAAAGGAGCTACAGATGAAACGGTTACCCTGGATTACCGCCCTGCTGTTAATGAGTGCCTCAACGGCCGCGCTGGCGGCACCGGATTCCTGCGAGCGCGTGAAAAGCGACATTCAGCAGAAGATTATCAACAACGGCGTGCCTGAGTCAGGCTTTACGCTGAGCATTGTGCCTAACGACCAGGCCGATCAGGCGGGCACGCAGGTGGTGGGCCACTGCGCCAACGACACCTTTAAAATTTTGTACACCCGCACAGGCAGTGGTGCGGCAGCTGAACCTCAGTAATTGACCCTCAATCCCCTTTGATTTGATAAGGATTAATATTTAGTCCCCCCAAATCAGTAACACTCACCCCATCATTAGCCCGGATATCATTTCGGGAAAAATAATACGCAATTATAATGATGGGGTGAGCCATGTCCGATATTGAACATCACGGCGGAATTAGCCGTCGAACTCTCGTGAAATCTACGGCGATAGGTTCTCTGGCGCTTGCCGCTGGCGGGATCTCGCTTCCGTTTGGTTTAAAAAGCGCCGCCGCGGCGGTGAAGAACGCCGGCCAGCCGCCTGAAGATACCGTGGTGTGGGGCGCCTGCTCGGTCAACTGCGGCAGCCGCTGTGCGCTGCGTCTGCACGTGCGTGACAATGAAGTGTACTGGGTCGAAACGGACAACACCGGCGAGGATATTTACGGTAACCATCAGGTGCGAGCCTGCCTGCGCGGACGTTCAATTCGCCGTCGTATCAATCACCCTGACCGTCTGAACTACCCGATGAAGCGCGTGGGCAAACGCGGTGAAGGCAAGTTCGAGCGCATAACATGGGATGAGGCACTGAACGCCATTACCGCCAGCCTGAAAGACGTGGTGGCCAAATACGGTAACGAAGCGGTGTATATTAATTATTCCTCCGGCATTGTCGGCGGCAATATCACCCGCTCCTCCCCTTACGCTTCCCTGGTGGCGCGCCTGATGAACTGCTACGGCGGTTTTCTGAGCCACTACGGCACCTACAGCACGGCGCAAATCGCCTGCGCGATGCCCTATACCTACGGCAGCAACGATGGCAACAGCACGTCCGACATCGAAAACACCAAACTGGTGGTCATGTTCGGCAATAACCCGGCGGAAACGCGCATGAGCGGCGGCGGGATTACGTACTATCTGGAGCAGGCTCGCGAGCGGTCCAACGCCCGCATGATCGTCATCGACCCGCGCTACACCGATACCGCCGCCGGACGCGAAGATGAATGGATCCCGATCCGTCCGGGTACCGATGCCGCCCTGGTGGCGGGCATTGCCTGGGTGTTAATCGACGAAAACCTGGTCGACCAGCCGTTTCTGGATAAATACTGCGTTGGCTATGACGAAAAAACGCTGCCGGAGGGCGCGCCCGCTAATGGTCACTACAAAGCCTATATTCTCGGCCAGGGGGATGACCACACGGCGAAAACGCCAGAGTGGGCCTCACGCATCACCGGCATTCCGGCGGATCGTATCGTTAAGCTTGCCCGCGAAATCGGCTCCGCGAAGCCGGCCTACATCTGTCAGGGCTGGGGACCACAGCGCCAGGCAAACGGCGAGCTGACGTCCCGCGCCATCGCCATGCTGCCTATTCTGACTGGGAACGTGGGGATCAACGGCGGTAACAGCGGCGCACGTGAGTCAACCTACACCATCACCATTGAACGTATGCCGCTGCCGGACAACCCGGTCAAAACGCAAATCTCCTGCTTCAGCTGGACGGACGCCATCGCCCGCGGGCCGGAGATGACCGCCCTGCGCGACGGCGTGCGCGGGAAAGATAAGCTGGACGTGCCGATTAAGTTCATCTGGAACTACGCGGGCAACACCATCATCAACCAGCACTCCGATATCAATAAAACCCACGAAATCCTGCAGGATGAAAGCAAGTGCGAGATGATCGTGGTCATCGATAACTTCATGACTTCGTCAGCGAAGTACGCCGATATCGTGCTGCCGGACCTGATGACCGTCGAGCAGGAAGACATCATTCCGAACGATTATGCGGGCAATATGGGCTATCTGATTTTCCTCCAGCCCGTGACCGCGCCGAAGTTTGAACGCAAGCCGATCTACTGGATCATGAGCGAAGTGGCGAAACGCCTCGGACCGGATATCCATCAGAAATTTACCGAAGGACGCACGCAGGAACAGTGGCTGCAGTACCTGTATGCCAAAATGCTTGAAAAAGACCCTCAACTGCCGTCCTATGACGAGCTGAAAAAAATGGGTATTTACAAGCGTAAAGATCCAAACGGACACTTTGTGGCCTATAAAAAATTCCGCGAGAACCCGGAATCCAATCCGCTGAAAACACCATCGGGCAAGATTGAAATATACTCCAGTAAGCTGGCGGAGATTGCGGCCACCTGGGAGCTGGAAAAAGATGAAACCATCAGCCCGCTGCCCGTCTACGCATCAACCTTCGACGGCTGGGACGCGCCCGAGCGTGCGCAGTTTCCGCTGCAGCTGTTTGGCTTCCACTTTAAGGCCCGTACCCACTCGAGCTACGGTAACGTCGACCTGCTGAAAGCGGCCTGCCGTCAGGAGGTCTGGCTTAATCCCATCGATGCCGAAAAGCGCGGCATCAAGAACGGCGATACGGTGCGCGTCTTTAATCGTCGCGGCGAGGTGAGAATTGAAGCAAAAGTGACGCCGCGCATCATGCCCGGCGTGAGCGCCATGGGCCAGGGCGCCTGGCACGACGCCAATATGAGTGGCGATCGTATCGACTACGGCTCATGCATCAACACCCTGACCACACACCGCCCTTCACCACTGGCGAAAGGCAACCCGCAGCACACCAATCTGGTACAGATCGAGAAGGTGTAGCGGGTTAATGGCTTGACCGTAGTTTATTCTATGGTTTGTATGATCGTTTAACACCGTCGCGCGGACACCCTCCGCGCGAACAAGGAAGATGTAATGAAAGACGTCTCACATCGTGAATCGTTCGCGTTCAGCGCCCGGGTGCTGGGTGCGCTGTTTTATTTCGCACCAGACAGCGAGCAGGCCGCGCCGCTGGTCAAAGCGCTCACCGCTGGCGAATGGGTTCAGGACTGGCCCCTGCCGCCGGAAACGCTGCGGCCCGTAGCTGACACCTTTGCCGCGGCTGCCGACGAACCGCTGACGGACGCCTGGCAACGACTGTTTATTGGCCCTTACGCCCTGCCCGCGCCACCGTGGAGTTCCGTCTGGCTGGACCGCGAATCCGTGCTGTTCGGTGACTCCACCCTCGCGCTGCGCCAGTGGATGCGGGAGAACGATATCGCATTTGAAATGCAGCAGAATGAACCGGAAGATCACTTCGGGACATTACTGCTGCTGGCGGCATGGCTGGCCGAGAACGGCCGCGAGGCGGAGTGCGCTCAGCTTCTGGCGTGGCACCTGCTGCCGTGGAGCACCCGCTTCCTGTCGGTGTTTGTCGACAACGCCGGACATCCGTTTTATACCGCGCTGGGTAAGCTTGCGCAGCTGACGCTTGCGGACTGGCGATCCGGGCTGCTTATTCCGGTTGCGGAAAAGACGCTGTATCGCTAAGGGGTTTGGCTTGCTCGCGGTTGGCGGGCAAGCCTTTAACCAGTTATCCCTCTCCACCCGATTCACTCGCACTCTCTTTACTTTGAATGAACCGCAGTGCCAAATAGAGGTCTGGCGCCAGAATCATGTCATCATCATTCATCGTTGGCCGACTGTCTTTAAACCAGCGTGTTAATTCCGTTTTCCTGCCCGCGAGGATTAATTTAATCTGTCGACCTTTCAGGTCACGCTTTAACTCATTAATGGTTGCCAGGACACTGATGTCTGAATAGGTGAAGCAGGCAACGGCATCAATCACCACCCATTTAGGCTGTAAAGCGGCACCATCAACCAGGTTCAATACCCGGCGTTTAAAATAAGCCACATTAAAATAGGTCAACGGTGAGTTAAATCGATACATCAGTACGCCAGGAACCATTTTAATATCGGTGGTATTCCCTAACGAGTGAATCATTCCATCTTCGTCAGTGCCCAGCAGGTGCTCAGAGGGACGAAACACCGTACGAAGGAACTGTAACAGCCCAAGCAACACCGCAAGGCCGATCCCCTGGATAACGCCGATAATTAACACACAGCCAAAGGTGAAGAAAGCCAGGCGAAATGCCTGTTTATTTCTGCGCCTCAGGTTCCATAGCCCTCGTAAATCAATCAATGACCACGATGCATACATTAGAACAATACCTAACGCAGATACCGGAATGTATTGTAATGGTTGAGTGAAAAATACCACGACGATACCGATGAGTAAGGCTGCGACCACGGAAACCAGCTGACTTTTCCCACCAACCGAATCATTAACCGCGGTCCGGGAATCGGCGCCACTGATAGCAAACCCCTGAGATAACCCAGACATAATGTTCGCAATACCCAGAGCCCGGAACTCAGCATCAGCATTAATTTCATAGCCATTTTTTGCGGCGAAACTGCGGGCGGTCAGCATCAGACTGACAAAACTCACCAGGGCCAGGTTCAGCGCCGGGATCACTAAATCACGCATCGGACCGGGCTGGAACGCCCCCCAGTGAACGACGGGTAAACCAGACTGGAAGCCATCCCCACCGATAGTGGCAATACCATACTGTTGCGCAGATGTCCCCCATACCAGTGCCGTTGTTATCACAATGGCAATTAAAGGTGCTGGCCACTGGCTGCGGTACGTTTTGATAACCATTAAAATAATTAACGTTATAAGCGATATCCCTATCGTTAATAAATGGCTGTCCGAAAGTCGGCCTGGCAAGGCCATTATTTTCTCAATAACCTGCGCTTCATCTAGCTTGATCCCAAAAACCTTGCCTAATTGCCCGACAATAATCGTCACGGCTACGCCATTCAGCAAACCCGTAAGAATGGGATGAGAAAGCAGATCGGCAAGTGCGCCCAGGCGAAATTTACTGGCAAGGAGGCACCACCCGCCCATCATCAATGTCATGATGATCGTCAGTTGCCAGTGCAGTTCGGGGTTACCTGCAGAGAGAGGAAACACGACGGCCGCAATCACCGCGCAGGTCGTAGCATCAGGGCCAACAATAAGCTGACGTGAAGAGCCAAACAGTGCATAAGCTATCATCGGTAAAATGCAGGAATACAGCCCTACTATTGCCCCAACCCCCGCCAGCTCAGCATAAGCAATAGCAACGGGTAGCGCGACAGCCGCAACGGATAACCCGGCTTTAACATCATGTTTTAGCCAGCTTTTATCGTAGGCTAACAAATTTTGTAGCCCTGGCATGTAGTTCAACAATAGCTTTCCGACCACGTTATTCTCCGGACATTAATATTACCCACGAGATGTTGGCACACTTTTATGTGAGGTTCTGGCTTTCAAATGCTCCTGACGGAGGCCCCGCCGCTCAGGTCCTGTAAATGCTTAACCATTTTATTATTCTGACTGGTGTTAAACATAGTTCAAAAACGAACGGTTAGTCGGAGGTGGAACCGGCAGCCAGGTCGCCGACGTTGTAACCCGTTATTGGTAGTTGAAAAGAGGCCAGGAATTACGGAAGAATATTTAAACATTACTGAAGCTTAAATGGATTGCGGGGTAAGAAGTGGGAATGTCTCAAGCAGTAAAGAAAATCGCTATGGTGGCTATACTGGTGAACCTGGCCGCGGGATGCGCGCCGCTACACCCTTCCGGTTGCCATAAGACCACGGCAACGGGTAATTGCGGTTCAGGACGCTGGGACGATCGGGATGAATGGGGCGCGCAGGCGCGGGCAATCAGGGCGGCAATAAACGCCGAAATTGAAGAGCCACAAAACTGGAAAGGGAAAAAATGCAGGTTGCATATGGAATTTGCTCAGGATGGCACACCTTTAAGCATCTCGACCAGTAACGGCAATAGAGCCTATTGCGAAGCGATAAAATCAGCCGCCCATAAAGCCAAATTCCCGGCCTTCAGCAATCCAGAAGTTTATAGAGATTTTCAAAGATCCGGCTTCGACATGCGCGGCTAGCATCATGATTATGTGTTGAATGGCGCGCTTTGCTCAACTCAGCCATGCTGCTTCAGGCCATGTACTCTTTATGTCATGAGCGGATTTTTTGGTAGTTTCAGTAGTACTGTATTTCAGCATAATGCACCTGTCTGTAAGCATATTGGTGAACCTGTCCCCTGGATAGAGTAACTGACAACATTTCCTGGGCTGACATGCGTGCCGCTGACATCAACTATGAGAGCGATTGCACACTTCCGCTCCTCGATCCAAACTGACCTACTATTTCTCCAATGTCAGGTTTGTGCCAGGAGCGGATCTTGCAAAATTGGGTTGTTTTAAACAAAACGTAACGTCACAACCAGCCGACACTCTCTCGCCATTTATAATTAGTAGTTTTATCATTTTCGCTTATTTTTTTAGAGATAGAGCGAGGTTCTCTTCCTAGATACTCAGATATTTCTGTCGGGGATAAATCAAAATCGACAAGCATGACTCTAAGTTTTTCCATTTCCTTTAAAGTCCAGGGCTTGCCATAATTTTCATAAAGAGAGACCTTATGCTCCCTGACAGTTCGCTTTCTCAGAGTTTCACTTTCCCTCTGAAAAATCTCACTTTTAAACTGTGAACGGAACTCTTTATTGAAATTGTCATCAGTTTTTTTGTTATACAGATTGCTAAAGATAAGCTGGGATGCCGGGTCTAAATCAGGCACATCAACAATAAAAATCTTGACTTTTTCCATATTTGGTTATTCGATTTTACCCAATATGCTTAGTTGTTTTATATTAAAAAAACCTCTCAAATCAAAACATTTAATGAGCTTTGATTGGATTACACTTTCAATCCTGCTTGCATTTGAATAACAGTAGCTTGCCATTGGAAGGGCCCATACTACCAGTTGTGGAATATATTTTTCTAATGCAATGCTCTGCCATTTAGTATCAAAGATTTGGTTTTTTGCTAGCATGTTTTTCGGCAAATCAGAATGTAATGTCGTAGATGCCCATATCTTATAATCCTTCGCCAAGGCTTGATAGCGTTTTGTGTGGTTATGAATTTTATAAGCTGACATGAAGCGATACACGTCGTCATCATGACCCGCGTCGTAAATTGTTCGGTTTCCTCTCAGGTAACCCTCGTAATGTTCGTCTATCCTTCTACCTACATTACAACTTACTCCAACGTAAACCACACGATTGAAAAGTCCTTTATGGACAATAATATAAACTCCACTACAGCCAGATTTCCTGGCCTCTGATATAGATCCTAAAAATCTCCATTCCATAATAAAATCCATTATTATTGCTACTATTTTTTGTTTATCATTATTTTCGTGAAACTTCAACAAATTCATCCAGGAACTAAGAGCAAAGACTTATATAATTATATTTAACATCGTTGATTATCATTACCTGCTCCCTGTTGATTCACACAGAATGCTGTTAGCAATTTCCGCTCCTCGCTCACAAACGAATAACTGTTTGTGTGGAGCAATGGGGAGCAATGGGGAGCAGGCCAATTCAACTCTTTATTCGGAAACGACACCAGCCATCTCATACAGAAGATTTCCAAACTCAATAGCGGAAGGAGTCTTTCCCCTCCTGCTCCAAATGAGAGTGAAGTAAGCGGTCGGCAATTCTGGTAAACCGTATTGTCTGTCAATAACGGTCATCCCCGGCTCCAGGTCACTATGTGGTATGGCCGTAATAGCAAGTCCAGCCAGAACCGCAGCACGCAATCCCTGCTGGCTTGGTGATGTAAAGGCCATACGCCACTTAACGTCGGCTCCGTCCAGGGCTTTAACTCCAATCTGTCGATGAACACAAGGTTCCGGAGCAAATGCCAGAGGTAGTGGCGTGTCACACTTATATTCAAAAGATCGCGCTGCTGCCCAGACAAACTGTGTTTTTCGTAACACCATGCCATCATCGTGCTTACCTGACAAAGACATTACCACTGCCAGGTCCAGCCCGTTAGCATCGACTTCTGACTGCAAGTTCAAGTAAGTATCCACAGTGACATCAAGTCGAACATCCGGAAAAAGATGGGCGAATCTTGACAACAGAGGCGGAAGCCGATTTCCCATGAAGTTTTCGGGCACACCAAACCGCACCACGCCGGAGACTGAGGAACGCTGGAAACGGCGGACCAAAGCATCCTGAGCACGTAAAACCTGGTCGGCGTAACGAACGAAGTCTTCTCCATCTTCTGTCAGAGTCAGACTACGTGTCGTTCGCATCAGCAAAGGCGTGCCCGCCTGCTCTTCAAGGCGACGGATTTGGTGACTGATGGCGGATTGGGTAAGGTTCATTCGCTGAGCCGCCCTCGTGAAACTCCCAGTGTCCTTGACTGCGATAAAAGCCCGTAAAAGATTGGTGTCAAAGTCCATATCTACGATTAATGATGAAATTTAATTAATGTAACGAAATTATATCATTTCCGTCATAGCGTCAATGACTCCAAAATAAGAGCTCAAATATTAATTGCACCTCATGATAATAATGTCCGGCTTGTTTTAAAGCCGGGAATTAATGTTCAGCTATCTCAAGCTACAGGGAACCACCATGACCATCTCCCCCTCAGCCAAAAACGCATTAACTCTTGCGGCTGTCTGTCTGGCTTCGTTGATGTTCGGTCTGGAAATATCAAGCATTCCAGTGATACTACCTACACTTGAAACAGTATTGCTTAGTGATTTCAAAGAATTGCAGTGGATTATGAATGCCTATACGCTCGCCTGCACCGCTATACTGATGGCTATTGGCACTTTGGCTGACCGTTACGGGCGCAAACGCCTTTTTGTTGTCAGCCTGATGTTATTCAGCGTGACGACGTTAGTTTGCGGACTGGCAACAAATACGTCAGTTCTCATTGCCGGTCGCTTTTTGCAGGGTATGGCGGGAGGAGCCATGTTAATTTGCCAGATCGCAGTGTTGTCCAATCAGTTTACTGAAAGTGGGGCACGTGGAAAGGCTTTTGGCTCATGGGGCATTGTTTTTGGCTTGGGGCTGGGTTTTGGTCCGATTATCGGCGCCGCAATTGTCGCCATTTCAAGTTGGGAATGGGTCTTTCTCGTTCATGTTCCGATAGCTATTATCGCGTTAGCACTTGTATTTATGGGGGTTGAGGAATCTCGTGGCCCTCAGGAACGCAGTCTTGATGTCAAAGGTATCGTATTCCTGTCACTGTCCGTATTTGGACTTGTCTGGTACATCACTCAGGCACCCACATTAGGCTTCATAAGTCCTGTTGCCATTACTCTCCTCGGTGCAACGCTACTCTGTTTGGTCATCTTTATCATGGCAGAACGGAGTAATAGTGCGCCTATGTTTGACTTCTCGGTGTTTCGTATCCGTCGCTTCTCTGGGGCATTGCTCGGTTCGGTTGGTATGAACTTCAGCTTCTGGCCCTTCATGATATATATCCCACTGTATTTTCAGAATGTTTTAGGTTATAGCAATGTCGCTGCAGGACTCTCACTATTGGCCTATACATTGCCAACATTGGTATTTCCACCAGTGGGCGAAAAGTTGTCCCTACGATACCGTGCAGAGGTTGTCATTCCGGCCGGGCTATTTACTATAGGAGCAGGTTTTCTTCTGATGAAATGGGGCAGTAGCCTGGAGTCTGCAAGTTGGTTAACAATGCTGCCGGGATGTCTGCTGGCGGGTATTGGGCTGGGTATTACCAATACGCCAGTGACGAATACCACAACAGGTTCAGTGGCGAATGAGCGCGCTGGAATGGCTTCTGGCATTGACATCAGCGCACGAATGATCAGCCTTGCCATCAATATTGCACTGATGGGGTTTATTCTTGTCGAAGGGATATCCGACCACCTTCGTTCCACATTATCAGGAGCAACAGATTTCACGCAATTGCGTCAGTTGGCTGAGGGGCTGTCTGCAGGAAATATTACGATGATGGAACAGATCACCCCAGTTATGAACATTTCCAGTACTACTGTCCAGGGAGCGCTATCTCAAGGTTTCGGATGGGTGATGATTTATGGTTCAGTTTCTGTATGGATATTGGCTATATGCAGTTTTCTTATTTTTAAAGAAAATGGCGTTAAGATACCTGGAAGTGGTGACTGGAAATGAAAAATGAAATAAAGAAAACAGTAATTGAGATCATTAAAATACTATCCTCCAATGAGGAGGATTCATGGGCAAAAACATTTGAAAAACTGGCGATCGAACTCGATATTGATTTTGAATCATCCATTTATTCATTGAAAAAACTTTACGGCGGGATGGGATCATTTAACGATATTGTTCTCCATAAAAATGGGCTGCCTCTAATTCGAGAAAATGACGCATTAGATGATTTGAGATACAAGCTCTACAAGCAACTTGACCATGCAATCGGCTTGTTAAAAGCAGGTGATTGACCATAACGTCGTTACCAGCAACGCCAGTGAGGTACTGGCGACGTTTCCGGTACGGAATACCACGCGGCTCGCCGAAACATGGCCAATCGGCGGACAACACTAAGGTCCGCTTTTCGCTCACTGCGGACCTTAAGCACAGTCAGATCGTCCGCATCGAGCCAGAGGCAGTCTGCGCCAGCCGTGTTCTGAATTGAGATTACTCGTAGGGAACGCCCTATTACACGGCTGATTTAGTCACCGCTAAACATCCTAAATTTCATCCATGGAGAAACTATTGTTCCTTTGAATCCTCATCTACCTCCGGAGAATAATGCTGACAAACACATGCCAGCTTATTCCCATCAGGATCGCGCAGGTAGGCAACATAAAAATCGGGTCCGTACGCGGTTCGTGTACCCGGCGCGCCTTCATTCTTCCCGCCCGCAAGGAGGCCTGCCGCATGGAACCGTCTGACAAGATCCGCGTTATCGGCACGGAATGCGAACATTGTCCCGTTTCCCGCCGTTGCGGGATGCCCGTCAAAAGGAGGGCAAATACAGAAGCTGAAACCCTCCTCCGGATTATTCTCATCTCCCCACATTGCCCAACCTTCTGTCCAGGCAGGCACACGTGAATAGCCAAGCACTCTAAAAACAGCGTCATAAAACGCCACGGAGCGCAGAAGGTCATTTGTACCTATGGTGATATATGTCAGCATCTTATCACACCCTCTTTGCCGTTTATCTGAGCGGACATTATACCTGGAGGCTGCTCTGCCGATGAAATAAAACTGTACTCAATAAACTATAGATTTATGTCTTATTTTGGAATGGATGTGGATATTATCATCCCCTCCGTGTTTGTCATTACAGCACAATGGAGCTTTAGATAAATCCGTCAACCACATGTGCTGTAATTGTCAGCAAGAGGTTCCGCCCCGCCATCTAAACCGGAGCGGCTTATATACGGCTCAAGACCACCAGCCGCCGCAACCCACAATTAAAAACTGTACGTCACCTTCAAACTCCCCGTAGGGGACGTTTTACGATGCACAATCGGGCTATCCCCCGCATCCCCCGTCAGCTGCGTCACGCCCGCTGAGGCAAGCACGCTCCAGCGCGAGGTGAGCTTGTGGGTCCAGTCCAGATTCATCGACCAGGCATAAATCCCGGACCCGGCGTCATGTCGGGCAAAGCCTGATGCGGCCGACTGGGCGGCGTTGACCCCGTAGTAGGTCTGCATATACTTGTCGGATCCCCAACTGCCTGTCAGCGCCAGCGTCACCGCATTTGTTGGTGAGGTGTAGAACGGGCTGGAAATGCCGAAATGTACCGCTTCACCGTTGTCCCTTTCAGAAACCGGTACCTCAGCCTGCAGCTGCAGATGAAGCCAGTCGGTCACCTTGTACTCCAGCCCAGGCACAACGACAGCCGAGCCTTTTATCTCGCCCATCCCCCGTAGCTCGTCGCTGCCGGAGCTGATCGAATCGCTGCTCACGTCTTTATCTTTACGACCAACTCGATAGCTCAGCGCTGCGCTGTAATCCAGGTTACCAATGTTGTTGCCGTAACCGATCCCCCGCGTGGTACCGATAAAAAAACCGTTGGCCATGGCGTAATCCACCACCTGAGCTGCGCTGACGCGAGTTTTATCTGAACCCGAGTAGCGTGGCGCGACGTCCACGCCGCCCCCCAGGGTTAAGACGTTATCCTGACCCTGTTCTGCCGCCAGTACGGGCGTGGCCAGGAACGCCAGAACGACGCCCGGCGCGATGTTTTTCAGGCTGCGGCCCGAAAGTAAATGGGGGAACGTATGACGCAGTTCGATGTTTCTCATTACAGAAGCCCTTTTGGATTCAAATGATGACGATGCATGCGGTTAACCGCCAGAACGCCCATTTTGAATACTGACCCTAAGGTTCTGATGAGCCGAAAATGAAGAAACACTGAAGCGCGAGCAGATGCTGTAACCCGGACAGATTTCCTGATACCGTTTTTTTCTTAAGATGTTCTTCATTCACGGTTGATACAGTTACCAGTGTGAAAATTCTACTAATCGAAGACGACCTCGATCTCGGCAATGGCGTACGTATCGCCCTGTCAGATCAAGGATTTGACGTCATATGGGTCCGCCGTAAAGAGGATGCGCTGCATCAGCTGGACGTCTGCGTGCCGGAACTTATTTTGCTCGACCTGGGACTGCCCGACGGCGATGGCATGAGCCTGATGACGCGTTTGCGTCAGCAGCTCAAGGGGATCCCGGTCATCATCCTGACGGCGCGAGGCACGTTGCAGGATCGGCTGAGCGGGCTGGATGCCGGTGCGGATGACTATCTCGTCAAACCCTTCATTCTCGCTGAGCTGCTGGCGCGAGTCAGAGCCCTGGCGCGGCGCAGCTACGGTTTCGAGAATGAGGCGATAGAAATTCGAGGCTTATCTCTTCATGTCCCGACGCGTCGCGTGAAGGTAAGTGCACGCCATATCGATCTGACGGCCAGTGAATACGCGCTACTGGAAACGCTGATGCTGCGCGCTGACCGCGTGATTACGCGACGGTTTCTGGAAGAACGGATATTCGGCAACAAAGAGAACCTCAGTAATGCGCTCGACGTGCATATGGGGAATTTGCGGCGAAAGATCGGCGACGGCTATGTGCGAACGGTGCGGGGCGTCGGGTACGTCATTGATACCGTATCCATTCAGAAGGTGACCGGCTGATGCAAAACGTCTGGTATCACCTGAGACGCCCGACGCTGGTACGTCGAATTATCATCGCCCAGATGCTGCTGCTGACCCTGCTGTGGTGTCTTTTTTTAACCTTCATTCTCTGGGAGGACCTGCGCAGCCCTCCCATCCTCACGGGCAGTAAAACGTACGACACCGTTTTTACCCTGGCCGAGCGTATGGACGGACGCCCGCAGGACCGTACCGCCGTGCTGGAAGACTTCAGCCAGGCCCTGCGTGAAGGTTACGGCGGAGGGGAAGATCCCGTGCTGTCGATTAACCTCATCGTTCGCAAAAATAATACCGTTATTTTTGCTTCAGACGGTGCGCCCGCGGGGATAACAAACACCCGGTTCGGCGAACTGGAGCACGTTCAGAGTGGAGATCGTACCTGGACCAGCCGCACCCTCAAATCCCCTCACTCCGATGTGGAGGTTACCCTTTTCACCCCAGCCAGCGGCTGGAACTTCTTTATCTATCTGAACTCACGTGGCTACTACATCCTGCCGCTGCTGGTCTGCTTCCCTTTTCTGCTGTTTCCCGCATGGCTGTCAATACGCATTGCGATGCGCCCCTGGAATAAGGTGGTCAATGAAATTACGTTACGCACGCCTGACGATCTCTCCCCCTTAAAAGCCGTTCCCAGGCACAGGGAGCTTCGTCAGATGGTGGACGCGATCAATGACTTCCTTGCCAGAGTCCGTGAAAGCGCGGAAAGGGAACGGGTTTTCATTGCGGATGCCGCGCACGAGCTGCGTACCCCCCTCGCGGCGATGCGCATCAACGTGGAAGCGCTGCAGTCCTGGGTCATCAGCGAGAACCAGCAGGAGCTGCTTGCGGGAGTGGTTCGCAGCAACAGCCGCGCCGCGCGTCTCGTCAACCAACTGCTGCTGATGATGCACAGTGAAGCGCGTATTGATACGGCTATGGAGCCAGTGCCGCTGACAACGCTTATTCAGGAACGAATGGCCGAGCTGGAGCCGCTAGCGTCTGCGCGCGACATTGAGCTGGAATTCTTCGCCGAGGATGAAATCCGGATCTCAGGCGTCAGGGAACGCCTGGTGTCGCTCATTGATAATCTTATTGAGAACGCCGTGAAGTACAGCCCCGAGGGCGGGCGGATTCAGGTCGATGTCCGTGTAGTAGATAGCTTCGCGCGGCTTCGCGTTTCAGATGCAGGACCCGGCATTCCGACCGAGCTGCGGGAGCGCGTGTTCGACCGCTTCTTCCGCGATCCCAATCAGCTGCAAAGCGGCAGCGGACTGGGGCTTGCCATCGTCAAAGCGGTGGCGCAGCAACACAACAGCAGCGTAAACCTGAGCACTTCCGCTGAAGGAGGCCTCATGGTGACGGTTGACTTCCCGGACCGCACGTTTAGCTAAAGCAGAACAGGGGGTTTGATCGCAAATGCCGCAGATTGCTTCAAAATAATTACCGTATTTGTTATATTGTTGTTTATTGCTTATTCACCTCTGCGGTGCCAAAAAGAACAAGATTCACCGCAACCCAGGATACAAAAAATGTTAGATTACCGCTTCCCGACAGCTTTGCAGATGGTTCTCAGCGTAGCGATGGCGGAGCAATTGGGTGAACGTTCGACGAGTGCGATTCTGGCCTACGGCCTGGAAGCGAACCCGAGCTTCATCCGCAAATTGATGGTTCCGCTGACGCGTGACGGCATTATCGTCTCAACGCTTGGCCGTAACGGCTCAATTCACCTTGGTCGCCCGCCGGAAGAGATCTCCCTGCGCGACATCTACCTTTCGGTCATCGAAGATAAAAAGCTGTGGGCGTCGCGCCCTGACGTACCGGCCCGCTGCGTTGTCAGCGCGAACGCCTGCTGGTATTTCAAATCGATTTCCGAAGAAGCTGAGCAGGCGTCGTTAGCGGTACTGGCCCGCCATACCGTGGCAAGCGCCCTGGAAGCGGTCAAAAACGCCGACAGCAGCGGATGGGATCCGCTCCCCGACCTCATTGCCCAGTATCAAAAAACGTCGTAACGCGTTATTTGTTGCGAAAAAAAACCGCCTTCACTATGAAGGCGGTTTTTTATTATCTGCAATATCCCTAGGCAGGCAGAACTTCCCTTTCCTCTTTACCGCGCGTCACTAACTTACGCAGCGTCACGTAAAACACCGGCGTCAGGAACAGACCAAACAGCGTCACGCCCAGCATCCCGGAGAAGACCGTGATCCCGGTGACGCCGCGCACTTCTGCACCCGCGCCGTGACCAAGGATCAGCGGAATGGTCCCGGCAATAAAGGCGATGGAGGTCATCACAATCGGGCGTAAACGCAGGCGGCACGCCTCCAGCGCGGCCTCCATGATGCCTTTGCCCTGAATTTCCAGCTCGCGGGCAAACTCCACGATAAGAATGGCGTTTTTACAGGCCAGCCCCATCAGCACCACCAGCCCTACCTGCACGAAGACGTTGTTATCGCCCCCGGTCAGCCAGACGCCAAACAGCGCGGAAAGCATCGTCATCGGCACGATGAGGATCACCGCCAGCGGCAGCGTCCAGCTTTCATACAGCGCCGCCAGGACCAGGAACGCCAGCAGCACCGCGACCGGGAAGACGATCAGCGCCGTATTCCCCTGGGTGGCCTGCTGGAAGCTCAGGTCCGTCCATTCAATGTTCATCCCGTTCGGCAGGATCTGCTTAGACATCGCGTCCAATTGCGTCATCGCCTGCGCAGATGAAAGCACGCGCGGGTCGGCATCGCCAATCAGGTCCGCCGCCGGGTAACCGTTGTAGCGAATCACCGGATCCGGCCCGTAGGTGGTCGTGATGTTCACCATGCTGCCAATCGGCACCATTTCGCCCTGGCTGTTGCGGGTGCGCAGATTCGCAATATCTTCCACGCTGTCGCGGAACTGCCCGTCGGCCTGCGCCATCACGCGCCAGGTGCGTCCGAACTGGTTGAAGTCATTGACGTACGACGAGCCCAGATAGGTTTGCAGCGTCCCGAAAAGATCGGTCAGCGACACGCCCTGCGCTTTCGCCTTATCGCGGTCAACCTGCACGTCCAGCTGCGGCACGTTAGCCTGGTAGGTTGAGATCGGGAAATGCATCCCCGGCGTCTGCATAATCGCACCAGACATGGTGTTCACCGCATTTTGCAGCGCGCCATAACCCAGACCACCGCGGTCCTGGATGTATAGGGAATAGCCCGACCCCTGACCCAGCCCTAAAATCGGCGGCGGCAGGATGGAGAAGCCAAAGCCCTGCTGGATTTGCGCGATTTTCGCGTTAATCTCCGCGTTAATTTCCGCCGCGGAATGTTTACGCTGGTCGAACGGCTTCAGGCCGAAGAAGACCGTCCCGGTATTCGGCGTGTTGGTGAACTGCAGCGCGTTCAGCCCCGGGAACGCGACCGCGTAGTCCACGCCTTCGGTATTCATCCCGATTTCGCTCATTTTGCGGATCACCGCATCGGTGCGGGCCAGCGAAGAGCCTTCCGGCATTTTCACGCCGCCGATCAGGTAAAGCTTGTCCTGCGTCGGAATAAACCCGCCGGGCACCGCTTTAAACATGACGCCTGCGGCACAGAGCAGCAGCAGATACACCACAAATACCGCGCCGCGTCGTCCCAGCGTTTTGCCCACCAGCCCCTGATAGCCGTTCGAGCTGCGGAGGAAGAAGCGGTTAAACGGACGGAAAATCCAGCCGAACAGACGATCGATAAGCCGGGTCGGGAAATCTTTCGGCGCGCCGTGCGGTTTTAACAGCAGTGCCGCCAGCGCCGGAGAGAGCGTCAGCGAGTTAATGGCGGAGATGACCGTGGAAATCGCGATCGTCACCGCAAACTGCTTGTAGAACTGGCCGGTAACGCCCGACAGAAACGCCATCGGCACAAACACCGCACACAGCACCAGCGCGATAGCGATAATCGGCCCGGACACTTCGCGCATCGCCTGATGCGCCGCCGCAAGTGGAGCAAGCCCCTCTTCAATGTTTCGCTCGACGTTTTCCACTACCACGATGGCGTCGTCCACCACGATACCGATGGCCAGCACCAGCCCGAACAGGCTGAGGGTATTCAGCGAGAAGCCCAGAAGGTAGAGAATGCTGAAGGTACCCACCACCGACACCGGCACCGCGATCAGCGGAATGATCGACGCGCGCCAGGTTTGCAGGAACAGAATGACCACCAGCACCACCAGCACCACCGCTTCCAGCAGCGTTTGCACCACCGCACGGATCGAATCGCGCACAAAGACCGTCGGATCGTAAGGTGCCGCCCACTTCATGTCCGCCGGGAAGCGCGTCGACAGTTCGTCCATTTTCGCGCGCACCGCGTTAGACAGATCGATGGCGTTCGCCCCCGGCGACTGGAAGATACCAATCCCGACCGCGTCTTTATTGTTCAGCTGGGAACGCAGCGCATAGCTGCCAGAGCCCATTTCGATACGCGCCACGTCGCGCAGGCGGACGACCGTGCCGTCCTGCGTTGTTTTCAGGACAATATTGCCGAACTCTTCTTCGGTATGCAGACGGCCCTGGGCGTTAATGGAGATCAGGAAATCGCTCTCTTTCGGCAGCGGCTCGGCGCCAAGCTGCCCGGCGGAGACCTGTACGTTCTGCTCCTGCATCGCAGTGACCACGTCCGAAGCGGTCAGCCCGCGGGCCGCCACCTTGTTGGGATCCAGCCAGACGCGCATCGCGTATTCACCCGAGCCGAAAATCTGGATCTGGCCGACGCCGGGCAGACGCGCCAGTTCGTCCTTCACCTTCAGCGTGGCGTAGTTACGCATATACAGGGAGTCGTACTTACCGTTAGGCGAAAACAGATGCACCACCAGCGTCAGCGTCGGGGACTGTTTCTGGGTGGTGATGCCCAGACGCCGCACGTCTTCCGGCAGACGCGCTTCGGCCTGCGCGACGCGGTTTTGTACCTGAACCTGCGCCTGATCCGGATCGGTGCCCGGACGGAAGGTGACGGTAGTGACCAGCACGCCATCGGAACCCGCGACGGACTTCATGTACATCATGTTCTCAACGCCGTTGATCGCCTCTTCCAGCGGCGTCGCCACGGTCTCGGCAATCACTTTCGGGTTGGCGCCCGGGTACTCCGCGCGCACCTGAACGCTTGGCGGCACGACGTCAGGATATTCGCTCACCGGCAGCAGCGGGATGGCGATTAACCCTGTGATAAAGATCAGAATCGACAGGACCGCGGCAAAAATCGGCCTGTCGATGAAAAAGCGGGAAAAGTCCATGGGTGGATTCTCAGGTCAAGGGATCAGTTGAGGGCGCTGGTGGCGGTCATGGCAACGGTTTTGGCATTAACCGGCATACCCGGCATAAACACTTTTTGTAAACCCTCGACGATGACTTTATCGCCTGGGTTCAGCCCCTGCCGCACGATGCGTAAACCGTCTGCCAGACGTCCCGGCGTGATATCACGACGCTGCGCTTTCCCCTCTTTATCCACGATATAGACGTATTTACGATCCTGATCGGTCAGCACCGCCTTGTCGTCGACAAGCGTGGCTTTGAACTCGGCGCTGCCCGGCAGGCGTACGCGGGCAAACAGTCCCGGCGTGAACTGACGCTGCGCGTTATCCAGCAGCGCGCGCATACGGATGGTGCCGGTACCTGGCGACAGCTGGTTATCAAGGAAGTCCACTTTGCCCTGATGGGGATAGCCCTCCTCGCCCGTCAGGCCAATCTCAACCGGCAGCGCCGTATGATTGCTGGACGCCCCCTGCCCGCTGCGGGCCAGGTTTTGGTAGTGAAGGTAGGTTGACTCGTCTACGTCAAAGTAGACGTAAACAGTTTTCTGCGAGACCAGCGTGGTGAGGACGCTGGCGGTGTCGCCCGCAGTCACCAGGTTCCCGCTGGTGATCAGCGCCCGGCTGGCGCGACCATCGATAGGCGCGGTGACTTTGGTGAAGTCTAGGTTGAGCTGCGCGGCGTCCACTGCCGCCTGCGCGGCGCGAATATCGGCCTGCGCCTGAGTGGCGGCCGAACGACGCTGCTCCCACTCTTCACGGGAGACAACGTTGGTATTGACCAGCTTATCGGTACGGTTAGCCTCACTTTGCGCCAGGCTGGCCTGCGTTTTGGCTCTCGCCAGGTTCGCCTGCGCCTGTTCCAGCGCGGCGCGATAGGTTCGGTCATCAATGGTGAACAGCACCTCGCCCTTCTTCACTTCCTGGCCGTCGGTGTAATTCACTTTATCAATGTAGCCGGACACGCGCGGACGTAGCTGAACGCTCTCCACCGCTTCAATCCGTCCGTTAAAGCTATCCCACTGGCTAATAGATTTCACCACCACGTCAGCAGCGCTGACGGCGGGCGCAGGCGGCGCGGCATTTTGCGCGACGCTGTTATCGCATCCGACGAGCAGCACGGAGAGCAACATTGCCCCCAGCGCGTTCAGATGAAAGTTACCCCAGGTTTTTTGCAGGCTCATTATTTTTATTCCAGTCATTATCGCCGCCGGGCAAGACGCAGCAGGAGGCACCGCGCCACTTCCTTTGTCCGGTGGCTGTCTCAAGGCCATTTGTGTCGTTCATCGCCACAAAACTGTAACAGTTGCGAGTACACTATCGCGGCGATTGTAGGAAGGCGGTTAACTAAGTGCAAGAATAATTGTTGCACTTTATGTGCTATTTGAGCGGATGTAAAAAGGCCCGTTTCGCTCAGGGATTTAAATGCAACAATAAAACTTGCAATTACTACAAAAACGCGCCACCTTTTAATGCAACAGACAAAGATACTTTTAGACAAGCAGCGTGAGGGTAACCAGATGAACACTGGCGCATTTATGCATGATTTACTCGACTGGATCGACAACAACCTGGATAGCCGTCTGGACATTGAGTCCGTCGCCAGGCGTTCCGGCTACTCAAAATGGCACCTCCAGCGCCTGTTTAAAGAGCATACCGGCTATCCCCTCGCCGGGTATATTCGCGCGCAAAAGCTGCAAAAATCGGTTGAGCGCTTAACCCGCAGCGATGAACCGATTCTGAACGTGGCGATAGCACTTGGCTTTGACTCCCAGCAGTCCTTCAACCGCAGCTTTAAGCGTCAGTATGGTCAGGCGCCTGGGGCATGGCGGCGGAGTTTGGGTGGTCCGGAAACGCAGCAGCTACGCTAGCAATGAAATTGTCACGGATGACATCCTCCCTGCCTGCGTCCCAGGCGATGCCCACCTCCCAGCTGATTGACTCCCCCGTTAGCGGAATAATCGCCAGCTCCGGCGGCGCGATATGCGTCACGCTGGTGGGCAAAATGGCCACACCGATACCCGCAACCACCATCGCGACGATAGTTTGGATATCGTCAGTCAGCTGAGTCGAAGAGATGAAAAGACCGTTGTCATGCACGAAGCGGTCAATCTGCGCGTTTAAACCCCGCCCTCGCTCATCATACAGCCGCAACAGAGGGCGTTTCGTGAGCCACTCTGCAGCAGACATTGCTGGCGACGCGGCGGGCGTAACCAGAACCAGCCGATCGGTAAATAACGGCAGGTATTCGAGCTCCACGGGGGGAGGAACCCTGACAAAACCGACCTGTAGCTCATCATTTTGCAATCGCTCGTACTGCTGGAAGGAAGGCAGATCCGTCAATGACATCTCTACTTCCGGATAGTCTCGACGAAAGTCAGCGATACAGCCTGGCGCCAGATAAAAGCTTGAGAGTCCGAACCCGACGGTGATATGCCCCTCCACGCCTTTTGATACCCGCTCAGCATGCTGCATAAATTGCCGGGTCTGCCTGACCACTTTTTCAGCCTCTGGCAACAAACGCCTGCCGCTGGCCGTCAGTATTGCGCCGTGACGACCTCGTGAAAAAAGCGACATCTTCACCAGGGATTCGAGGAGATTAATCTGTTTGGTCAATGCCGGCTGCGAGATAAACAGCGCCCGCGCCGCATCGGCATAATTTCCCTTTTCAGCCAGTATCAAAAAGGCCTTCAGCAACCGGGTGTTCATTTTTACATTCCAGATGGTTATCGAATTAGGAAATGATTTGATTATACAGTTATCGGTAATCGTTATGTAATTCAGTCTCGATGACAACCGGAGACGCAACATGAACGAACTGACATCCTTAAAGGCGGCAACCGTACAGTTTCAGCATCAGGCCAGTAACAAAAAATACAATCTCCTGATAATGGAGAAATTTATTGAACAGGCGGCGCTTGAGCAGGTGAACATTCTCACTTTCCCTGAAATGTGCATCACCGGTTACTGGCATGTCCCTAAGCTCAGTGCAGCGGAGGTGTCTGCGCTGGCAGAGCCGGTTGCCGACAGCCCTTCCCTGACGCTAATACGCTCCCTGGCGATAAAACATCAAATGCTGATTGGCGCCGGGCTTATTGAACGCGCCGACGATGGTCGCCTCTACAATGCGTATGTTGCCTGTATGCCGGATGGCTCAATCCATACGCATCGTAAACTCCATGCTTTTGAACATCCGGCCATCAGCAGCGGGGACAGTTTTACCGTCTTTGATACGCCGTGGGGCGTGAAGGTCGGTATCCTGATTTGCTGGGACAATAATCTGGTCGAAAACGTGCGCGCGACGGCGCTTCTGGGTGCCGATATTCTTCTCGCGCCGCATCAAACAGGCGGTACCGACTCCCGCAGCCCTCACGGGATGAAGCCTGTTCCGCTGGCGCTCTGGGAGGAACGGGAAACGCGCAAGGAAGAAATTACCGCGGCATTCAAAGGGCCAGGCGGTCGGGAATGGCTAATGCGCTGGCTGCCTGCCCGCGCGCATGACAACGGCTTATTTCTTCTCTTCAGCAACGGTGTCGGTGCCGATGATGACGAAGTGCGTACAGGCAATGCGATGATCCTCGACCCCTATGGCAGGATCGTGAATGAGACCTGGGCGGCTGAAGATGCGATGGTGAGCGCTGAGCTGGATTTAAGCCTGCTTGCTATGAGCACCGGACGCCGCTGGATCCACGGTCGCCGCCCTGATTTATACCAGATACTGACGCAGCCACAGGGCTATGAACGTGATGCGATCAGCGCACGCTTTTCGAATGAGCCCCCTGCCCGCTAAAAGGTGAGCAATTTTTAGCTGCAACATTAATCCGGAACTGTTATACTGTATATAATTACAGTATGAGGTGCGCATAATGGCTGTTGAAACAAAATTTGTTGTCGTTAGAAAAGGTGAAGAGAAAATGACATTTGCCAGTAAGAAAGAGGCTGACGCTCACGACAAGCTGCTCGATATGGCAGACGCGTTCACCGACTGGCTGTTGCAAAGCGGAATGCAGATGGATGAAACGCAGGCTGAAAATCTTGGCCTGTATCTCGCCGAGCAGAAAGAGACCGTGCAGCATATTCTGCGTACCAGCAAGCTTCCCGATCTCAATGCCCCAGCTGCAACGGATAAAACTGATTCCGATGCGGCTGACACGAAAAAAATCAGGGCTGTGAAAGCGGCCTGATTGTCAGAAAATCATCACCGTTCTGGAAGCCGTAAGCAGATAACTGCTTACGGCTTTTCGGCTGTCTGTAGTACTCTCCTGCTGATTGATGTTAACGATACCATCGTTTCATAAGCAGGAGATGAAAGAGCTAAGGAGATGATGCACTGACATAAAAAAATAGGACGTTAATCAATCTTTCGGATAAGCTGACGTGGGTTCAGTCCTTTTAATATAATTTAGAAATATTCATTTTTGTGATTAGAAATCCATACGAGGCTTGAGTCACGATAGTCGTCGTTAGTGGATGCTATCAGCGAGCATTTATCTGCATTACCATCAGCGGTGTAAGCACAGCTTTGCTTCACCATGAAAGTGATGTCCTCTCTTTTCGACACTAATTCTGAGTCAAGGAATTGCGCACTCCCGGATGGGTAAACGATGCGTTCATCTTTTGGATCTCTGTAGTTTATTATGCGAACGGGGAATTGGCTGTTGTGATATTCATATCGCTCTACAACTTCGCCCGTATCTTTGTCCATTATTTTCTCCAGCAAGCCACGTATATTATAACTGAGTAAGTAATTACCCTTTTCATTCTCAAGCTCAGTAATTTCGCAGCGCTCATTTATTTTTCCGGTAATACGCTGGCCTTTAAGTGACGTCAGTAAGCCATCTTTATTGACCAAATGAAACTCTCGAACATTTGCCTTGTCAACCATGTTGATACTCGTAAAGCATCCGCTGCGATCATATCTAACTTCTGTCATAACCTGAAGTTTACCGGTAACATCCCGCATCCACTGGAGGCTATGTTTTACATTCCCGGTGGTTGCATCATGATCGAATAAAAGAGCAGCATTTAAGACCGCCGGTTTGAATTGAGTAAATGCCGCGACATCAAATGATAACGTCAATAATAATAGATTTAAAAAAACACCTGCTTTCATAAGTCATCCCTTTATTAATAAATAGCATTCAACGATGATGTGAATTCGCGCTCTCATATTTTACGAATAATCGAAGCGTTTCCATGCCACACGTTAAGTGTCTGCTTTTTGTTCTAATCATTCGATACAAGGATCCCTCATTTTTTGTGTGCACTCGCTTTCCGACGGATCTCAATCATCCTGATATACATATCACGCAACTCCTTATTCTGCTTGATTACCATTTCTTTGGGCAAGGATTCTCTCTCACGATTCCATTCATCAACGACACCCTGGCACGCCAGATAAGCGTCATTAACAATATTTTCAGCTGGAATCATCGTGTTGATATAGGGAAAGGTATGTTTATTCAGGCATACAGAGACAGGTGGGCCATAATCATGTTCTTCGGCATGTAAGGTAATAGCAATAAGGAGGATAAACAATGTTAGAAATCTCAACTTTTTTTCCCCTGATAAATACTGTTTCGTCAAATGACTGTCTTCCGGGGAGTTATCGACTTTGTGCAAAAAATCTTTAGTTACCCAAGGAAGTTATTATCCTGCTGTAGGGACTGCTGACACAAAACCTGACAGATGAAGGTTTTAATGACTTGATATCAGTTTAGAAATCACCCCGTTGAGCTCACAATTCATAGCAGGCGTAACCTTAAAACTATCCGCTTCTATGCTAAACCTTCCAACCACAAAACCTGGTAGCTATACAAACACGCAAGACTGTTAAGTTAATACACTTCCCCCTCTCTGAGGAAATACGCATGACCCCACATCCGCTACACCAGATCATCGAATCCTGTGACCACGCCATCACAAACAAAAACTATGACGCCCTGATGGAGTACTACGCCGACGATGCGGCTCTGGTGGTCAAGCCAGGCATGACGGTTAAAGGCAAAGAAAACATCCGCAACGCGTTTATTGCCATCTCGGATTATTTCAGGACCAATTGATTGTGGAACAAGGAGAGATGCAGGTGATCGAAGGCGGTGACAATGCCCTCGTTATCATGGAAACCGTTCTGCGTTTTCCTGATGGTCAGGGTGGAATAACGGAAATGTCGCGCCGCGCGATCTATGTTTTTCGGCAGGAAAGCGACGGTCGCTGGCTTTGTACTATCGACAACTCCTACGGTACATCGCTTCTGGATACCGGGAACCGATCGCGTTAATCACGGCTTCAAAGGGGCGCTGCCGCCCCTCCACGCCAGCCCCTTAATGCGCAGTAATGCGCGGCTCCCTCACAAACTCAGCCAGCAGCCACACCATATCGTGCAGCAGGCCCGTCAGCTCTTTCGCTACGTGAGCGGGTAGCGTTCCCCCCATAACGGCTTGCGTCAGCGTCAGAACATAGTCCACCTGCGTTAAGGTGTCCTGCCAACAGTCGGGCACGCAGGTGTTGATTTTCTCACCCATGATCAACTGTTCAATCAGGTATGGCGGAAGATCGACATCACAGAGTTCACGTAGCCTGCGCATGGCCTGAAGGAGACGCTCGCACAGCGCTGTACGGCTCGCGATATCATCGGTTTCGACCAGCACGCTCACCAGCGCGGCGCAGTTGTCGGCGACGTCAAAGAGATCCGCATCGGTCGGAAGCGGTCGGGAGATAAGTTGCAGAATGACGTTTTCGTCAGACGGGAGATAAGTCAGGGTTGGGATAGTTGCCATACAAGGCTTCCTTCTATATGGAATTTATTTAACCACCCTTTTGAGTTCCTACGCTCGGGGGGTAGCGCTGACAGAGGTAGGAATACCGCCCATATAGAAAACGGCCAGCCTTAGGGCTGCTCCGTCAGCGCCACCGTTATTGTAACGAGATCGGCACTGCTGAGACATACGTAATGTCACTATATGGTTGACGGGTTCCTACGCCCGATTGCGGATGTGCCGCAACGCAGGCACTTTACGACCGCGCCCAGTCGAGGAAAAGACATAACGCTGAATTTCATAAGGTTACTTTACGGTTTGCGAGGCGCCTTCCAGAAACGTTCACCGGGGTCAGACAGAGCACGCCCCACCAAATTTTGCCCCAACCTCTCTGGCACATCTGGTGTATTGTTTTTAAACAATAACATCCATTAAAGGACACCAGCGTAATGATCAGCATCCTCGGCAAAACCACCTCCATAAACGTTCGAAAAGTACTCTGGACCTGCGAAGAAGCAGGCATAGCCTATCAACAGGAAGATTACGGCAGTGGTTTTGCCTCAACGGAAACGGATGCCTTCCGCGCCCTGAACCCCAACGCCATGGTGCCGGTGCTGATTGATGGCGATTTCGTGCTGTGGGAGTCCAATTCCATCTGCCGTTATCTGGCGCGCAAGGCCGAACGTCACGATCTGCTGCCCGCAGAACCGCAGGCCTGCGCCAACGTTGAGCGCTGGATGGACTGGCAGGCCACTGAATTTAACAACGCCTGGCGCTATGTTTTCCCGGCGCTGGGGCGTAAAAACCCGGACTTTAACGACCCTGAGCGCATTGCGGCGGGAATCAAAGAGTGGAACCACTGCATCACCATTCTGGAAAACCAGTTACAGCGCACCGGGGCCTTTGCGACGGGCGAGACGTTTACCCTCGCTGACGTGGTGCTTGGGCTGTCGGTGAATCGCTGGAAAATGACGCCGTTTGATAAGCCAGACGTGCCCGCCATTGAGGCCTGGTTCGAGCGCCTTAACCAGCGTCCGGCATTTTTGCGTCACGGCAATAACGGCATGGTGTAAAACTTAATGCCTGAATGAATACCGCAACGAGGCTGTTTTTTTAATTACGAAACCCTGATTGTCGTCAGAGGGAATAATAATTAAGCCATATCCTGGACAGCCCGTTGCACCGCTTTGCTAGCCTGAATAGTCAGGCAAAGCTCAACCCGGAGGTATTCTTGCTGATTAAACTCAAGAAAGAACGAACGCATCAGGAGGATCGCCGGCTTGCTCTCTGGCTGGCGACCTCAGCAGGTTTGCTGAACGCCATCGCCCTCGGGGCATTTGGCTTTTTCCCCTCACACATGACCGGCAACACCTCACAATTATCCAGCGAAGTTTCTTCTACCGATCTGAGCGATATTATTTTCTTCGGCTCGATAATTCTCTCTTTTGTGGCTGGCGCCATTATTGCGCGCACGATCGTCATATGGGGTATTATCCATAACGTCAGGCTGGTTTTTTGCCAGATCCTTTTTGTCGAGGGGATATTACTGACCGGCGTTTCCTTCTACGAAATGTATTTCCATGCGCTCACCAGCAATCGCGAGATTATTCTTTTTCTCTGCTTTCTGATGGGCATTCATAATTCCACCTCCACGCAGCTTTCCGGCGGACGGGTAAGATCGACGCACATTACCGGTACGCTAACGGACGCGGGGATTTCCCTGGCCTCCGTAATGGTGGCGATGCTGCGCAGGGATTACTCCAAAGATACGGCGGCGCAAAAAAGTCAGCTGAAAACCCACTTAACCACCCTGTTTTCGTTTATTACGGGCGGTATCGCGGGGCTGCTGCTTTTCCGATGGATTGGCTTTAACGCCATGCTAGCGCTTGGGCTGATGCTCGCCGTAGTCGCTATCGTTTCAATTATCACCGTCTCGACGCGGGTTAGACGGGTTCGCGCTACCGTCTGAGCGTTGCAGCTGCCCCAGCAGGCGCTGCATGTTGTCGTCGCAGGAGATCCCCTCCGGCCGGTTGGTGATACTCGCGACCAGCGTCAGCAATTCCCTGCGGTTTTCCTCAAGCTGCTTTTGCATCGCTTCTATTTCGGCAATACGCGTCTTCAGGGACTGGATCAGTCCCTCATGATCCCAGCGTTGTTGCGGCTGCGGCAGAAAGCGGCGTATTTGCTCGAGTGAGAACCCGGTACGTTGCGCGCTGTCGATGATGTTCAGCAGCGCTGCCGTCTCTTGAGAATACGACCGGTAGCCGTTCCCCTGCCTGACAGGGCGCGGCAGTAAACCTTCCGCCTCATAAAACCGAATACGCGACGGGGAAATACCCGTCATTTTCGACAGCTCGCCAATTTTCATTTCATCTGCTCTTACGCCTTGACCTTAAAGTTAACTTTAAGCTTAAACTTTTTATACGGTCAACCGGATCGTCATTTCATCAGGGAGCTCATATGCAAACTATTCTGGGTGCCAGCGGGCAAATCGCCCGTGAACTGACCCGCGAATTAAAACGCGCCTATACCGACGATATCAGGCTGGTCAGCCGCCATCCGCAGAAAGTCCACGCCAGCGATATCACGGTTGCGGCCAATCTTCTGGATGCGCAGCAGATGCAGGAGGCGGTTAAAGGCAGCGACACGGTCTATTTTACCGCCGGTCTGCCGCCTGATTCCGCGCTGTGGGAGCGTCAGTTCCCAACCATGCTGGACAATGCCCTGGAGGCCACGCGAAAGGCTGGCGCAAGATTCGTCTATTTTGACAATACTTACATGTACCCCCAGAGCGACGTGCCACAAACTGAAGAGACGCGCTTTGCGCCCCGGGGACGGAAAGGCAACGTGCGTGCGCTGATGGCCAACCGGGTGCTTGCCGAAATGCAGCGGGGCGACATTCCCGTCCTCATCGGTCGGGCCCCGGAGTTTTACGGGCCTGAGAGAACGCAGAGCTTCACGAATACGCTCATTATCGACAGGCTGAAGCAGCACAAACGTCCGCGCGTTCCGGTACGTGACGATACGCTTCGCACCCTCATCTGGACGCCGGATGCCAGCCGCGCGCTCGCCCTGCTGGGCAATACGCCTAAGGCATACGGGCAGAGGTGGCATTTGCCCTGCTGCGATGAAAGGCTGACGTATCAACAGTTTGTTACCCTCGCCTGCGATATCTTCGGCCAGAAGGCGGACTACGCCGTGCTGGGCGAGCTGGCCTTCGCCGCGACGGCGCTGTTTTCGCAGGGCGCGCGCGAAATGCGGGAGCTGTTGCCCAGATACGACGTTGACAACCTGTTTGATTCGACGAAGTTTAAGCGGCATTTTCCCGACTTTCCCGTCACTTCATACCGGCAGGGTCTTGAAAACATCTGGCAGGAATGGAGATCAAAAGCGCACAAAACAGCGTAAATGCACTGCCGCACCGACAGAGGTGCGGCCATTACTCGTGACAACGTCACTTTCACTTCTCGTCTTTAGGACTATTCTGCCTCTTCTTCAATCAGCCCTTACGCCATAAGGCTTAACCCGAGGTTGTCACTGTTTTCATAGGGTTACTGATTTTACCCCTTCGCTGGAACCCTTCCCAAACGCTTGCTATAGGTCAATTACCCCTGCCGAAACATGGCATAACAACAGGCAACCGGTGGTTGCTATAACGCATGCGCACAGGGAGACACACCGCAATGCACCCATTACTCAAACGTTCGCTGCTGTTTGTCGGCGCCATTATTGTGGTCCTCGCCCTCCTCGTCTGGGGTATCGGGATGGAGACGATAAAGGCGCGCCAGGTTGACCTGATCTATCTCGGGCAACAGCATATGATTCTGGTTTTCTCGTCGATGTTTTTTGCCCTGCTGGTGGGTATTCCAGCCGGTATTCTGCTGAGCCGTCCGGCCGCGCGGGGTATCGCCGAATATGTGATGCAAATCTTCAACGTCGGCAACACGCTGCCGCCGCTGGCCGTTCTGGCGCTGGCAATGGTGGTGATTGGCATTGGCGATACGCCCGCCATCATCGCCCTGTTCCTCGCCTCGCTGCTGCCGATCGTGCGTAACACCTACGCCGGGCTGTGCTCGGTCCCGCCGTCGTTGCTGGAAGCGGCAAACGGCATCGGGATGACCAAATGGCAGCGTCTGCGTCAGGTTGAGCTGCCTGCCGCCTGGCCGGTCATGCTCTCGGGGATCCGCATCGCCACCGCCATTAACGTCGGTACCGCGCCGCTGGCCTTCCTGATTGGCGCCAGCAGCTACGGCGAGCTGATTTTCCCCGGCATTTATCTGAACGATTTCCCGACCCTGATCCTCGGTGCGGCGGCCACCGCCCTGTTCGCCCTGATCCTCGATACCCTGCTGGCGGCGCTGGGTCGCGTGATGAGTCCACATCTCGCTCGATAACAATAACAAGGAGCTTTTATGAGACTGTTTTCCGGCCTGACGGCGCTGTGTGCCGCGGCGCTATTCACCAGCCAGGCGATGGCGGCCCCGCTGATTCTGGCGACCAAGAGCTTTACCGAGCAGCATATTCTCTCGGCGATGACCGTGCAGTACCTGCAAAAGAAAGGATTCCAGGTGCAGCCGCAAACCAACATTGCCACGGTGATTTCCCGTAACGCGATGATCAACAAGCAGATTGATATGACCTGGGAGTACACCGGCACGTCGCTGATCATCTTTAACCACATCAACAAGCGCATGTCGCCGCAGGAGTCTTACGAGACGGTAAAACGCCTGGACGCGAAGCACGGTCTGGTCTGGCTCAAACCCGCCGACATGAACAATACCTACGCTTTCGCCATGCAGCGCAAGCGCGCCGAGGCGGAACACATCAACACCATGTCGGAGATGGTGGCGAAGATTGAGCAGATCCGTAAAACCAACCCGGACAAAAACTGGCTGCTGGGCTTGGACCTGGAGTTTGCCGGGCGCAGCGACGGCATGAAGCCGCTTCAGGCGGCCTATAAGATGGAGCTGGACCGCCCGCAGATCCGTCAGATGGACCCCGGCCTGGTCTATAACGCGGTGCGCGACGGCTTCGTTGACGCCGGGCTGATTTATACCACCGATGGTCGCGTGAAGGGCTTCGACCTCAAGGTGCTGGAAGACGATAGAGGCTTCTTCCCGAGCTATGCGGTCACCCCGGTGGTGCGTAAGGACACACTAGAGGCCAACCCCGGCCTGGAAGAGGCGCTCAACACCCTCTCGGCCCAGCTCAACAACGACGTTATCACCGAGCTGAACAAGAAGGTGGATATCGACCATCAGTCACCGCAGCAGGTCGCCCGCGATTTCCTGCGTAGCAAACAGCTGCTGTAGGAGGCGCTATGGAGACGATTCACTACATTCTGGACAACTGGGACTACCTGTTAACCCTGACGCTGCAGCATCTGTGGCTGGTGGCGCTGGCCGTGGGCTTAGCCATTCTCATCGGCGTACCGCTGGGCATTCTGATTGTTCGCCACAAGTGGCTGGCAACGCCGGTGCTGGGGATTGCCACCATCGTGCTGACCATTCCGTCCATTGCGCTGTTTGGCCTGATGATCCCGCTGTTTTCGCTGATCGGTCAGGGAATTGGTGCCCTGCCCGCGATCACGGCGGTATTTCTCTACTCGCTGCTGCCGATTGTGCGTAACACCCATACGGCGCTCGACAGCCTGCCGCCGGGCCTGCGTGAAGCCGGGCGCGGCATCGGCATGACCTTCTGGCAGCGCCTGCGCTGGGTCGAAATCCCGATGGCGCTGCCGGTGATTTTCGGCGGCATACGCACCGCCGTGGTGATGAACATCGGAGTGATGGCGATTGCCGCGGTGATCGGCGCGGGCGGCCTGGGCCTGCTGCTGCTCAACGGCATCGGCGGAAGCGATATTCGCATGTTGATTGCGGGCGCGCTGATGATTTGTCTTTTAGCGATTGTGCTCGACTGGCTGCTGCACCGTCTGCAGGTGGTTCTGACTCCAAAGGGGATTCGATAATGATAAAACTGGAAAACCTCACCAAACAATTTTCCCAGAAGCACGGCCAGACCTTTAAGGCCGTGGACAACGTCAACCTGAACGTGCCCGAAGGGGAAATGTGCGTCCTGCTCGGCCCGTCAGGCTGCGGGAAGACCACCACCCTGAAGATGATTAACCGCCTCATTACCCCCAGCAGTGGGACAATCCTGATCAACGGTGAAGACACCAGCGGGATGGACACCGTCACCCTGCGCCGCAACATTGGCTACGTGATCCAGCAGATTGGCCTGTTCCCGAACATGACCATCGAAGAGAACATTACCGTCGTGCCGCGCATGCTGGGCTGGGATAAAGCACGCTGTAAAACCCGTGCCAAAGAGCTAATGGATATGGTGGCGCTGGATCCGCATAAGTTCCTGAATCGCTACCCGCGCGAGATGTCCGGCGGCCAGCAGCAGCGTATCGGCGTGATCCGCGCCCTGGCGGCGGATCCTCCGGTACTGCTGATGGATGAACCTTTCGGCGCAGTGGATCCGATCAACCGCGAGGTGATCCAGAACCAGTTCCTTGAGATGCAGCGCAAGCTGAAAAAAACCGTCATGCTGGTCAGCCACGATATCGACGAAGCCCTGAAGCTCGGCGACCGTATTGCGGTGTTCCGTCAGGGGAAAATCGTGCAGTGCGCCAGCCCGGACGAACTGCTGGCGAAACCGGCGAACGAGTTTGTCGGCTCGTTTGTCGGTCAGGACCGCACGCTGAAGCGCCTGCTGCTGGTCTCGGCGGGCGACGTCACCGACCAGCAGCCGACCATTACGGTGCGGGGCTCTACTCCGCTCCCTGAAGCCTTTGCGACCATGGATGATAACGATATTCGCGCGATTACCGTGGTTGACGAGCACGGCAAGCCGCTGGGCTTTGTGAAGCGTCGCGAAGCGCGTAATGCCAGCGGGACCTGCGCCGACATCCTGCATCCGTTCCGCATGACCGGCAAAGCGGAAGACAACCTGCGCGTGGTGCTGTCACGCCTGTATGAGAGCAACACCAGCTGGATGCCGATCGTGGATGAGGACGGGCGCTACAACGGCGAGATTTCTCAGGACTATATTGCCGAGTACCTGAGTTCAGGGCGTACGCGCCGGGCGCTGAATATTCATAGCGACAGTTAACCTTTCAGGCCGGGCATTGCCCGGCTTTTCCGCACGCATACCTTTTGCTAACCCCACGATTTGCCGCCACAATATTGTATCTTTCCCGTTGACTCGCGACCCATGCAACGTCTTCATACGTACCCCGACATCCGCGCGATGTTTCGCCGACTGCTGATTGCCACCGTTACAGGCGTGCTGGCCGCGCTGGCCGTGGCGGTGTTCCGCCACAGCATGTACCTGCTGGAGTGGCTGCTTCTCAGCAACGACAGCGGCAGCCTGGTGAATGCCGCCGCGTCGCTCTCCCCCTGGCGGCGCGCGCTGACGCCAGCGCTGGGTGGTCTGGCGGCCGGGCTGCTGCTCTGGGGATGGCAGCGTCTGACCGCGCAGCGGCCTCATGCCCCCACCGACTACATGGAAGCGCTGGAGACCGGTGACGGCCAGTTTGACTACGGCGCCAGCCTGGTTAAATCCCTCGCCTCACTGCTGGTCGTTGCCAGCGGAAGCGCCATCGGGCGTGAAGGGGCGATGATCCTGCTTGCCGCCCTCGCCGCCTCCCTTTTCGCCCGGCGCTTTACGCCCAAATCCGAGTGGAAATTATGGATAGCCTGCGGTGCCGCCGCCGGGATGGCCAGCGCTTACCATGCTCCCTTAGCCGGAAGCCTGTTCATCGCTGAGATTCTGTTTGGCACCCTGATGCTG